>DAOVBF010000093.1 GCA_030673955.1 Deltaproteobacteria bacterium | reverse complement strand
TCGGCCTGCCGCTCGAGATCCTCGCGGCGGAGCTGGAACGCCGGGGGTGCGAGATCGGACACAGCAACGTGGCGGGAATGCTGACGGTGCGCGTATTCCTCGAGGAGTACGATCCCGACCGCGACCCCGAAGCCCTGATCCGCGACTGGGCCGGGGATCGCTTTGTCCACGTCTACTGCCCCGATGCCTGGGAGCTGGCCTGGCTCACGCGCTGGACCGACGCGGCCGCTGCTGCCGACTTTGCCCGCCGCTACCGAGCGGCGGCCGCGGCCGTGGCCCGATCGTCACCGCTCTCGGGCGTGCCTCGGGTGATCGAGGCGGGTCGGACCGTGCTCGTGCTCACACCCGGCTTGCTCGACCACGCGGAGCTCTTCATCCGGCGAAGCGAGTTTCGGAGCTATCGCTCCTTCGGGGAGTGGAAGGCTGACAACTGCTTCCCCGAGTCGCCGTGCCCGGGACTCTAGCCCTCCAGGCTCACGGTGAGATCGCGACTCCAGCGCAGGACGGCGAACAGTATCAGGCACAACCCCTCGGTGCGCGAGAGACGCCAGCCGCTGCGTAGGAAGATCAGCAGCACGGCCACCATACCGGCCATCATGACCAGGCTCCCGCGAGCGCCCGGCACGATGGTCAGAGGGTGGAGAAAGGCGGCCAGCCCGAGCACGCCGAGCACGTTGAAGAGGTCGCTGCCCACCAGGGTCCCCGCCATCAGGGCGGTGCGACCTCGACGAACCGCCACGAAGGCCGTGGCGAACTCAGGCAATGAGGTCCCCGCCGCGACAACGGTGACGCCGATGGCCCACGACGAGAGCCCCAGCGCGATGGCGAGGGATGATGCTGCCCTCACCAGGAGATGCGCGCCGCTGATCACACTGGCGAGGCCGAGGATCAGGAGGAAGAAATCGCGCCGGGTCGCGTCCTCGATCACGATGATCTCCGGCTCTTCCAGGGGCAGGCCACCGCGGTTCACGAGGTAGAGCACGTAGCCGCAGAGAATCACCATCATGCTCAGGCCCTCCCAGCGCCCGAGCGTGCCGTCCGACAAGAAGAGCAGGAGCAGAAGCGCGGCCAAGAGCAGGGCCGGGGTGTCGCGCTGCACGAGCTGACGGGTCGTCGGGATGGCCCAGATTGTGGCGCAGCTGCCCAGGATGATGCCCAGGTTGAAGATATTGGAACCGACCACGTTGCCTACCGAGATGTCGGGCTCCCCGCGCAAGGCGGCCACCAGCGTCACCACCACCTCGGGCGCTGACGTGCCCAGCGCCACGAGCGTTGCGCCAATCACGGCCTCGGGCAGCTTGAAGCGGTACGCGACCGAGCACGCCGAGCCCACGACCCAATCCGCACCCTTCCAGAGCAGGCCGATCGAAACCAGGATCAGCGCTACGTCTGTGAGTGCTGGCAGGCTCACTTGGGTTTCCTGTGCTGCCTCACGCGCTCCCGCTCCTTGATCTCGGCCTCGACCTTGTCGGACGCGTACCGGGCGCGCTCACGCTCCGCCAGCTGGCTGAGGCGCTCGCGCAGCTCTGGCTGCGCCACGCCCAGAATGCGCGCTGCCAGGAGCGCGGCGTTCCGTGCCCCGTCGATGGCGACAACCGCAACGGGCGTACCCGTAGGCATCTGGAGTGAGGCCAGGGCGGCGTCAACACCTTGCAGCGGACCCACCGCCCGCGGCACCCCGATCACGGGCAGACGGGAGTGGGCTGCGGCCATGCCGGCCAGCTGGGCGGCGAGACCGGCGAAGGCGATCAGCACCTGGAAGCCGTCCTTCTCTGCGCCGCTGGCACACTCGGCGGCTGCCTCGGGCGTCCTGTGCGCGGAGACGATGCGGATGGTATTGGGGATCCCGAGCGCATCGAGGGTCTCCCGACAATCCAGGACCAGGTCGAGGTCGCTCGTGCTGCCGGCCAGAAGCAGCACCACGGGCTGCGAGAACGCGGGACGAGGCTTCTCTGTCATGGGTTTTCCTCTCCGCCCGCGGCGAGCGGACCCGCTGTCGGGCTCGCCGCTGCCTTGGGCAGAAACAAGTACAGGAATATGAAGCCCGCAACACCAGCAACGGCTGAGCCCGAGAGGATGCCGATCTTTGCGGCATCCAGCAGGGCCCCGTCAAGCGCGAGCGCTGCGATGAAGAGCGCCATCGTGAATCCGATTCCGCCCAGGAACCCCCCGCCGACCAGCGCCAGCCAGGATACGCCGGAGGGAAGAACCGCCACTCCCGCCTGGATGAAGATCCAGCTGAAGAGCACGATGCCGAGCGGCTTGCCGAGGACCAGCCCCGCGGCCACGGCGATCTCCACGGGATGGAGGAGCTCCGAGGTCTCAATGTGCACGCCTGCATTGGCCAGCGCGAAGACGGGCATGATTCCGAAGGCGACCCAGGGATGCAGGGCGGTCTCGAGCCGCTCGAGCGGCGGGATGGTCTCGTGAGCCGCGTCCGCGACCTGCCTCAGCACCTCGTGCTGGTCTTCGGGCAGGTACGACTTGTGGTCTCCTTCGAGGTGGGTCACGACGTCCCTGAGCAGCCTGCGAAAGCTCCGGTCTCCCATCCAGGCGCCCGCCGGCGTCGCGAACCCCAGCAGCACGCCGGCTACGGTGGGATGGACGCCCGAGTAGCTGACCGCGAACCAGATCCCCGCGCCCAACGCCACGTAAATGGGGACCGCTCGTACGCCGATCCGGGTGAAGAAGAAACACATCCCGAAGCCGATGGCGGCGGCCGCGAGTGCCGCGCCTGAGATCGCTTGGCTGTAGGCGATCGCGATGACGATCACAGCACCGATGTCGTCGGCGATCGCGAGGGTCAAGATCATGATGCGCAGCCCGTGGGGCACCCGCGAGCCGATCAGCGTCATCACGCCCACGACGAAGGCGATGTCGGTGGCCATGGGGATAGCCCAGCCGTGCTGTCCCGCCTCCCCGAGCTGGAGTGCAAGATAGATTCCCGCAGGCACCAGCATGCCCCCCAGTGCGGCTGCGAGCGGGAGCGCCGCTGTGCGCGGGTTGCGCAGCTCCCCCAGCACGAACTCCCGCTTGATCTCGAGTCCGACGAGGAAGAAGAAGATCGTCATCAGCCCGTCGTTGACCCAGTAGTGAAGGGGGTGGCGCATCTCGAAACTGCCCAGGCTGAACCCGACGGGGAAGTCCCAGAAGGAGTGGAAGGCATTTGCGAAGGGCGAGTTTGCCGCCGCGAGGGCGGCGCCCGCGCAGGCCAAGAGCACCAGCCCACTGGCCGCCTCGATCTCCAGGAAGCGGGCAAACGGGCGGACCCAGCGGTCGATCGCGCCCCGGGGGAAAACCGGCGTGGGTTCCGGGGGCGGGGCGGGCGTGCTCGGATCCCGTTCCATGTGGTGCTGACTCCGTGCTCCTGCTTCGGGGTCTGGAGCCTGTACCCGCTTCGCTCGCCGTGGGCAAGCAGGCGTCGCTTGCGCTTGGCCCTCCGCGAGTGCTGACGATATAGTGACCGACTGATATGGACGTCATACCTGGCTCCGCCGCCGCCGCCGTACGCAGCCGAGCCAGCACGCGCGAGCGGCTCGTGGCCGGCGGCACGATGCTCTTCGCAGCTCGCGGTCTGCACGATGTCACGAGTCACGACATCGCGCGCATTGCAGGGGTTGCAGCCGGAACCTTCTATCTTCACTTCAGGGATAAGCAGGCCCTGTTTCGGGAGATCGTCTTCGAGGCGCTTGCTACGCTCGAGGAGCGTCTGCAGAGGGCGACGGAAGGCGCCGCGGATCCCCACGAAGCGGTGCGCCAGCGCTCGGCCGAGCTGCTCGGGTTCGCGGAGGAGAACCGCGACCTGGTCCGGATCCTGTTCGGACGCAACAGCGAGGCGGCGGCACTGGGTGCGGATGTTCTCGATCACCTGACCCGCTGGCTCGAGACGGATCTCCGTACGCATGGCGTCGCAACGTCGGCTGCGGAGGGTCTCGATCCCGCGGTTGCCGCGCAGGCGCTCGTCGGCATGTGGGCCCGCGTGCTGACGTGGTGGGTCGAGGACCCCGGTCGGGTCCCCCGCGAGACCGTTTGCCAGAGCCTGATCCGGCTGCAGCGCTCAGGCGTGATCGGCAGCGCCTAGCTTCCATCCGCTGGCAGACACGAGCGGATCAGGCCCCGGGGGAGCTCACGTCAGCCACGACGTCGTCGATCCGAGGCGCTTTCCTGGGCTGATCGACGCGGCCTGCTAGTTCGCCGGTTTGGTTGGCGGTTGGGGGCGTCCGCCGGGTGGCTCGCGATAGGTGATGAAGCCGTGGGTCGGGTCGTACGGGGAGACCCCGCACGTCACCCGATCCCCCGGATGACCCGAATGTGATAGCGGCGCATGCGGCCCGAAAGCTGTGCCGTGATCACGTGCCCGTTATCCAGCTTGATGCGGTAACGCCCTCCACCGAGGATCTTCTCCACCTCGCCGCTGACCTGAATGAGGTCCGTTTTGGCCATCCGGTCTCCCGTACCCGACTCGGGGCGGCATTATAGCCACACCTGGGCTTTTTCACTCCGGGTTGGTCTCGATCGAAAGCAGACCGGGTGCCTCCTCGGTCTGGATCGTGGTGTGCACGATGTCGTAGTCCTGATGTAGGAGGCGATGGACGGCGCGGCGCACCGGCTCCGGGTTGGCGCCGGGCTCGAGGTCGACATGTGCGCTCATGGCAAGAAAGCCCTCGCTGACCGTCCAGATGTGGAGGTCGTGGATCGCCATGACCCCCGGCACCTGGCAGACCTCACCGGCGATCTTGCGAAGGTCGAGGTGGCCCGGAGCGCCCTCGAGCAGGATGTCCACCGAGTCCCGAACCAGCCGGAAGGCGTTTGCCACGAGCAGGAGCGCGATCACGAGGCCCGCGGTGGCGTCAGCGCTGCGGATGTCCCAGAGCAGCATGGCGATGCCGGCGCCGATGGCCGTGATCGACGCCAGCGCGTCGCCGATCACGTGGAGGAGCGCTGCGCGCACGTTGAGATTCTTCTTCGAGGTGCGGGACAGAAAGCGGGCGGAGACGAGGTTTGCACAGAGGCCCACCGTTGCGATTGCGATCATCGGGCCCGCAGCGACGGGTCGGGGGCTCCCGAGGCGCTCGAAAGATTCGAACGCGATCGCCACGCTCACCCCGCCGAGTAAGAGCCCATTGGCGAGGGCGCCCAGGATCTCCGCGCGACCATACCCGAAGCTCTTCTGGGCGTTGCGGGGTCGAAGGCTGATCCGGGCCGCGAAAAGAGCGATACCGAGGGCGCCCGCGTCGGTCAGCATGTGGCCCGCATCCGCGAGCAGCGCCACGGAGCCGGTGAGTACCCCACCCACCGCCTCCAGTACGAGCACGAGGGAGGTGACAAGGAACGCCGCTCGCAGCCCTTGGGTGTTTGTGAGGCTAGGCTGATCGACGAGGCTCGATTTCGGCTGTGCCATCTGTTCCACCGACTTTTGTTGCCTAGCGTGGCGTCTTGCGCGACCGAGCACAAGGTAGAGTCGAGGCGTAGAATCAGCGGCACGAGTTCAAGCAGGGGAGCGCATCCGGTGAACGGACTTTGGTTTCTTCCATCGATCTTGGTGGTGGGGCTACTGGCTGTGGGCGTGCTCGGCGCCCGCACGGAGATCCTGTCCCCCGGCCTGGGGTTTTACCTCTTCTTGGCCGGTGTGGTTCTCTCGGGGCTTTCCGCTTTGGTTCTCGCGGGCGCATCGGCCTTCGCCAGCGCTACGGGTCGTGCGTGGCGCGGTTCTGCCGTCCGGGCGGCGGCGCTTCCGCTGCTCGTCACCG
>DAOVBF010000251.1 GCA_030673955.1 Deltaproteobacteria bacterium | reverse complement strand
TCCAGCGAGCAACTCATGCATTGCGCCGTGTACAAGGCCCGCCCCGAAGTGCAGGCCGTGGTGCACGCACACGCGCCGCACGCCACCATCCTCGCCAACGCCGAGCTTCCGTTTCTGCCCATCTCGACGGAAGCGGCCTTCTTCGGCGAGCTTCCGCGGATTCCGTTCGTGATGCCGGGGACGCAGGCCCTCAGCGATGCCGTCATGGAAGCCATAGGCAACAGCTGGGCGGTCCTGTTGCAGAACCACGGGCTCCTGGTTGCGGGCCGCAGCCTGCGCCGAGCCGCGGACATGGTGGAGATCATCGACCGAGCCTGCGAGGTCATCCTGGGCTGCTACGCAGTCGGCAAGGAGCCGCCCACGCTGCCCGAAGAAACCGTCGAGATGCTGCGCAAGATGGGAGACCTGATCGCCTGACGTCTTGATCGTGCTCCCAAGAATGTGTCTGAACACGCTGGAGAGCGAGCCTTGAGCGAGAGCACTCGACTGAGAGAACTGCTGCGGCCTGGACGAATCGGGCCGCTCGAGACGCGCAACCGCATCGTGATGGCCCCGATGGGCTCCTTCCTCGCCGAGGAAGACGGTCACCTCAACGAGCGGCACAAGCTCTACTACGAGACGCGCGCCAAGGGCGGCGTCGGGCTCGTGATCGTCGAGGTGGCTGCCGTCGACTTCCCCCGTGGTGCCGCGATGTTCCGGCAGATCGGGCTATCCGATGACAGCTTCATCCCCGGCCTGGTCGACCTCGCGGAGCGCATCCACCGGCATGGCGCCAAGGTCTCGATCCAGCTTCAGCACGCGGGTAAGATCGCTACGAGGGATCTGGCCGATGGACGTCCGCTCTCGGTTCCGTCAGCGGATATCCCGATGCCGATGGCCGGAGTCCTCGCGGACCTCACCGCCGACGAGATCCAGCAGATCGTAAAGAACTACGAGCGGCTTCCCGAGGGCGGCTCGCTCGTCCACGAGCTGAGCGTGCAGGAGATCCAGGAAATCGTCACGCGCTTCGCCGAGGCCGCGTCGCGGGCCAAACAGGCCGGCTTCGACGGCGTCGAGATCCACGCAGGGCATGGCTATCTGATTGCAGAGTTTCTGTCCCAGGCCTCGAACAAACGTCAGGATCATTACGGCGGCAAGCTCGAAAACCGCGCGCGGATCTTGCTCGAGGTGATCGGAGCGATTCGGAAAGTGGTAGGCCAAGACTTCCCGGTCTGGTGTCGACTCGACGGCAAGGAGTTCGGTATCGAGGACGGCATAACGGTTGAAGATGCCCGCCAGACAGCCAAGCTGGCGGAAGAAGCAGGCCTCAACGCGATCCACGTGAGCGCCTACGGCGGACCCTCGGGTATCGGCTTCACCGAGGCGACACTGGTTCACCCCAAGGCCGGCCTCTTGCCCCTGGCCGCCGGGATCAAGAAGGTCGTGCGCGTTCCCGTCATCGCGGTCGGAAGGATCACGCCCGAGCAGGGGGAGCGGGCACTCAGGGAGGGCCAGGCCGACTTCATCGCGATGGCTCGGCCGCTTCTGGCCGATCCGGAGCTCCCGAACAAGCTCGCCGCGGGCCGGCCGGAGGACATCCGTCCGTGCATCTACTGCTACACCTGTGTCGGTCAGATCTTCGTTAACCAGAGCTTGCGCTGCGCAGTCAATCCAGCGACAGCAAGGGAGGCGGAGTTCGAGATCGAGAAGAGCGAGGCACCCAAGCAGGTACTCGTCGTCGGGGGGGGTCCGGCTGGCATGGAGGCCGCTCGCGTCGCCGCCCTGCGAGGTCACCAGGTCACCCTTTGCGAAAAGCAGCGGCGGCTCGGTGGCACGGCCCTTTTCTCGTCGCTGGTCTGGGAGGAGAACGGTGATCTGGTGGACTATCTGAGAACGCAGATCGAGAAGCTCCCTATCGATCTGCGACTCGGCCAGGAAGTCACCCCCGAGACCGTTGCGGAGCTGCAGCCCGATGTCACCCTGCTTGCCGTGGGTGCAAAACGCGAGGCCCCGGCGATCCGCGGGGTTGAGCGACGCAGCGTGCTGAGTGGAGACGAGCTGCGGCAGATCATGGCCGGCGCTCCGAACAGGGTGACCGCCGCAAAGCTCTCCTTATGGCAGCGCGCGCTGCTCTGGGCGGGCCACACCTTCCTGGGGCTCGCCGATCACCCGAGCCGCGTCCGGGAACTCTCGAAGCGTTGGATGCCCGTAGGCAAGCGCGTCGCGGTCATCGGCGGCGGGCTGGTCGGCCTGGAGCTGGCCGAGTTCCTGGTCAAGCGGGGCCGCCACGTCACGGTCCTCGAGGAAGGGGAATGGCTGGCTCCGCAGATGGCGATCCCTCGGCGCTGGCGGACCCTCCACGAGCTGCGCGAGCACGGCGCCGTCTTGCTCACCGGCGTCCGCTTCGAAGCAATCCAGGAAAAGGGTATGGCCATCATCAGCAAAGAGGGCGACCCGCGGACCATCGAGGCCGATAGCGTCATCCTCGCGGCGGGTGTGGTGCCGAATCGAGACCTCTACGAAGCGATCCGAGCACGAGACCTCGAGGTACATCTGCTCGGAGACTGCAGCAAGCTCAGTTACATCGAGGGTTCCATCCTCGACGGAGCCCGCATCGGACGCGCAATCTAGCAGCCTTAACCCGTTCCCGATAGAGTATCGGTCGCACAAGGGTTCCGGGAGCGAATCGACGGAGGAAACGACCATGGCCGACGCCGATATGGAGAGGGCGAAGCGCTACCGCGCGGACGTCCCGATGCGGAGCGAGCCCTTCTTTCTGAAGGGTTCGAACAACCTGGACTGGGGCATGAAGAACCGCCTCGCCAACATCTTCGATCCGGTGTCGGGGCGGACCGTCATGCTAGCCTTCGACCACGGCTATTTCCTGGGCCCGACCAGCGGACTGGAGCGCGTCGATCTCAATATCGTGCCGCTCACACCCTACGCCGACACGCTGATGCTGACGCGCGGCATCCTGCGC
>DAOVBF010000105.1 GCA_030673955.1 Deltaproteobacteria bacterium | reverse complement strand
GAGCCTGCTCCTTCCGGGTCTCAGCGTCGTGGTCTCACCGCTGATCGCGTTGATTCGCGACCAGTTCGAGAAGCTCCGCGCGCGGGGAGTGGAGACGGTGCGCCTCGACAGCTCCCTCACCGCGACGCAGCGCGAGGAGGCGCTCACGCTGCTCGAGGACGGGGAGCAGAAGATCGTCCTCATCACGCCCGAAGGAGCGACGGCGTCGCGCTTCAAGAAACGTCTGAACGGACACCTGGTCTCGTTGCTCGTCGTGGATGAGGCTCACTGCGTGTCCGAGTGGGGACACGACTTCCGTCCCTCGTACCTCGCGCTCGGCGCGCTGGCCGACGAGCTCGGACGGCCCACGGTCCTGGCCCTCACCGCGACAGCGCCTCCGCTGGTTCGCGAAGAGATCGTCAAGCGCCTCGGCCTGCGCGACCCCGTGGTCGTGGTGCGACCGGTGACCCGGCCCAATCTACGCTTCGAGGTCATCGACTGCGACGTCGAGGACATGAAACGGCGCGAGCTGATCCAGCTCCTACGGCGCCTGCGCCGTCCGGGGATCGTCTACTGCGCCACGGTGAAGGAGGTCGAGGAGCTCGGTGCGCTGTGCAAGCTGGCGCGCATCCCCGCCGAGATCTACCACGGACGACTCACCAAAGCCGAGCGCGACCACGCGCACAAGCGCTTCATGTCGTCGGGCAAACGCATCGTGATGATCGCAACGAGCGCCTTCGGCCTGGGCGTGGACAAGCCCGACATTCGCTACGTGATCCACTACCAAGTTCCCGGATCCCTGGAGGCCTACGTTCAGGAGGCCGGGCGAGCCGGGCGCGACGGCCTGGCCGCCCGCTGCATCCTGCTCTGGCTACCGGAGGACCTCTCGGTCCAGCGGCATTTCCTTTCCGAGGGCCCCGCGAGCCGCTCGCAGATCCGGAAGGTCGTGGAGGGATTGGCCGCGTGGAGCGCCGACGGAAGGGCGGTGGATGCCGCGGTCCTCGCCATGTCGACCGAGGTCGGCGTTACGCGTACGAAGGCGGTTCTCGAGGGTCTCCGCGATGCCGGGCTCGTCTCGGCAGAGGACGCCGGGTTTCGGCTGATCGGCAGGCTTCCCGAGCGGGATACGGTGCAGCTACTCAGCCGCCGCAACGAAGAGCGTCGTACGACGGATCGCCGGCGCCTCGACGGAATGATCGAGTACGCCACGGGGACCGAGTGTCACGTGATGGCCATCCGGCGCTACTTCGAGGATGCCGAACCCACGCCCTGCGGCGTCTGTGATCTCTGCGAGCCCAAACTGCGTCGGCGGCGGCGGCGCTCGAAGAGCCGCACAACGAGGTGAGCTCACGGAAGTGAGCGTGCGGCACCCGCGAATTCTGTGGCTGCTTGGCCGAAGAGGCGGCCGAGCTGCACGCCCCTGGCTGGAGGAGCCTTGAGGATCGTCGAGTTCGAGCGCGAGGTCGCTGTAGCCCGGGACGCGGCGCAGGCCGCGGGCGAGATCATTGCGCGCCACTGCCAGACCCAACGCGAGAGCTGGGACAAGTCCGAGGACAACCCCGTGACCCGCGCCGACCTCGAGGCGAACGAGGCGATCAGACGCATCCTGCTCGAGGCGTTTTCCGAAGACGCCATCCTCTCGGAGGAGACCCGCGACTCACCCGAGCGTCTACGTGCCGAGCGGCTCTGGATCATCGACCCGCTCGACGGAACCAAGGAGTTCATCCAGGCGATCCCGGAGTTCGCTGTCTCGATCGGCCTCAGTGTGCGCGGAGTACCGGTACTGGGCGTCGTACTCCAGCCGGTCACGCAGGAGTGCTTCTGGGGCGCCCGTGGCTCGGGTGCGCACCTGGGGAACGAGCCCGTTCAGGTCTCGCGGGTCGGGCGACTCGACGAGGCGGTGGTCCTCTCGAGTCGGACGGAAATGGGCCGAGGGCAGATGGATGCGTACAAGGCGCTCTTCGGGGCGGTCCGGCCGATCGGCTCGGTGGCGCTCAAGCTGGCCCTGATCGCCGCCGGACGCGGGGATCTGTGGATCTCGGCCGCACCCAAGAACGAATGGGACGTCTGCGCGGGGGACCTGCTGGTGCGCGAGGCAGGCGGCACCTTCGTGACGCTGGCGCAAGGCGAGCGGATCTACAACCAGGCCGATACTCTCCTGCAACCGCTGATGGCGGCAGGTCCCCACCAGCTTGTCGCTGCCTTTCGCGAGCGGAGCGAATCACTTTGAAGCACCCGATGCTGCACATTCAGCCCGTCTCGGACGATCGTTATGCGGTCTCCGACCTCGAGATCGAGGCCTTCTCGACGCTCCGGCTCTGGGTCTTCGACCTGGAGGCCACGGGTCTCGACACGACGCGAGACCGCGTCACCCAGATTGCGGGCCTTCCGATCGAGGGAGGACGGATTCTCGAGAACGAGTCCTTCGTGCAGCTCGTCAACCCCGGCGACGATGTCGAGATATCCAGGGAAGTCGAGGAGCTCACGGGCCTCACGCTGGAGAAGCTGAAGGACGCGCCGCCGTTTCCCGAGGCGTGGGGAGGCTGCAAGCAGGCGGCTCGAGGCTCGGCGTTCTGGATAGGTCAGAGCGTCTTCGAGTTCGACGTGCCGTTGCTCGAGGCCGAGCTCGCACGCCACAAGCTGCCGAAGACGCTCCCCGCGATTCTCGATTCGATCGTGCTGGCAACGGCGCTCCTGGGGGAACCGGAGGGGCGCTGGAGCACCACTGCCCTCATCCAGCGTTTCCAGGTCGACACCACCGGCCTGCGCCGGCACGACGCCCTCGATGACGTGAAGATCCTGGGCCGGATCCTCGTGCCGATGATGGAGATGATCCGCGAGGACCACGGCGACCGTGTCTTCCTACCGCCCGACCGACCGCTCTCCATCAAACGCCATCCCCCCCATAAGTCCTTGTCCTAGAGACTCGGCTGGCTTTGCCCACCGATGCCCGGCTAGTGCAAGCGCTGCGTTAGCAGCGCGCGCAGCGAGGCGCAGCCGAGCGGAGGCGGGCAGGCGCGGCCGCCCGCGCCGATACCCCGCTAGTGACCGCCCCAGCGAATACTCGAGCTCATCGCTTGAGCGCAGCGCGGGGCCGGGCGCCCAGTCGGGAGAGAACGAGCCCTTCGGCCAAGCTCACGAACTCGTCTGCAAGACAGCGATTCTGGATGAGGGCGGGATCTTGACCCAGGCTCATCGACTCGTCATGCATGGAAGCAAGCTGGGGGTAGAGGACACGCCTCGGGCCGTAGCTCGTCTTGCCGGTCTCCGGCTCCAACGCGAGACGGCCCTCGAAGCCGAAGAAAGCGAACATCTTCGCGCTCCGCGGTCCGGGCGCGAAGAGCGTTTCGAGCAGCTGGAGTGCAGCCTCGATGCGGCGGGTTTCCCGACGGTGGGAAGCCAGCCAGGGCGCGATCTCCGCAATGAGACGGGTATCCCGCATGCCCTTGCGGACCCGCTCCCCGACCTCGAGGCGCTCTTCGATGAGCTCACGCAGCTCGGCCAAGACACCGCTCGGATCCCCGCCCGCATCCACCGCCTGGCGCAGCCGTTCGAGCCCTGACTCCAGCGCCTGCTCGCGATCGTCGGGCCAGAGCGGTGAGAAACGGTGCGCACGGGCGAAGAGCTCCAGCCCCTCCGGATCTCCCTCCCCCGCCTCTTCCAGAGCCTCCTTCCAGGCCGCCTCGGGATCGTAGCTACGTGGGTCATGGAGATACGCCGCCGCTGTACGGAGCACAATGGCCGAGGCCCGCACTTGGGCCATCGGGTTGAGCAGGATCCCGCTCACGTACTCGGCAAGCTCCCGATCCCGGCCCACCTACGGGCCGAGGTGCAGCATGGAGCGCATGGGTCCGTCGGCCACGGGCACGTTGTCCCACATGAGAACGCGCCGCCTCAGCGTTGCCGCCCGTTGCGCCGCCTCCTCGCACGTGACGCTGGGGCTGATCACGGTGCGGCCCGTCCAGGCCACCTCTACGTTCGGGTCGAGTCCCGCGCCCAGCGTCTCGAGGTAGTCGCTGGGCTCGACACCCAGATAGTCCGTCGGAACTACGCAGAAGACCACCTCGGGGCCGAGTGCGGCGTGCACCTCGAGCGCCAGCGCAACGTGCGCCTCGGCGAGCGTCGCGAAGGCCTGGCGGTCTTCCTCGTGAACCAGTGAGGAGGGCACATCGTCGAGCGCGAGCGTGATGAAGTCCGAGCCGAGCCCGCGAAAAACCTGGAACTTCTCGACGAGCGCACGGCGATCCTCAGCCGACGCGTAGCGAATTGAATGCCCGGGAGAGACGGCGAAGCCCACCTTTACGCCCACGCGCGCGCCGGACTCGATCAGGTTCGCGAATTCACGCAGTGTCCCCGCTGGGTAGGGATCGCGCCAGCGTGCCAGGTGCAGGGGATCGTCTTTGGGGGCGTAGACGTAGCGGTTCATCCCCCAGCCGCCCATACGCTCGATCAGCCAGATTCGATCGCGGTGAGACCATGGCGGGCCGTAGAAGCCCTCGATCACGCCGCGGTGGCGGAAGCCCTCCATCGCCTCATAGGAAAGCAGTTGCGAGGCGGTACGTCACGAAGCTGGCGCCGTACGCCAGTACGAACATGTAGCCGAAGGCGATCGCCGGCCAGCGCCAGCTGCCGGTCTCACGCGCCATGACGGCGATGGTCGACGTGCACTGCAGCGCAAAAACGAAGAAGACCAGCAGCGCGAGGGCCGTCGCAAGGGTGAAGCCGGGCTCCCCTGTCTGCGGGTTCTGGTCTTCAGCGAGCGCCCTGCGCAGCCCGTCGAAGTCATCGGCATCCCCGACCGCGTAGATCTGCGCGAGCGTCGCCACGATCACCTCGCGCGCGGCGAGGCTGCCGACCAGGCCGATTCCGATTCTCCAGTCGAATCCCAGCGGCTCGATCGCGGGCTCGAGCGCCCGGCCGATCTGCGCTGCCACACTGCCGTGGAGCTGGGCCTGGGCCTGTGCGCCCTGCGAAAGATTCGGATCGACGGGAACGCGCGGGAAGGAGAGCATCGCCCAGACGATCATGGAGGCCGCGAGGATGAGCGTGCCCGCGCGCTTGATGAAGGCGTGGACGCTGCGCCAGACCTGCGTCGTGAGCAGGCGAGCGGTGGGAATGCGGTACGGGGGGAGCTCCAGGTAAAAAGTGGCGATCCTCCCGCGGAGCAGCGTCGACTTGAATAACGCTGCCGAGCCGAGCGCCGTAAGCACGCCCAGCAGGTAGAGCCCGAGCATCACCAGCCCCTGGAGTCCGAGCGGCCCCAGCACCGACTTCGCGGGCACGAATGCCGCGATCAGGAGCGTGTAGAGCGGGAGCCGCGCCGAGCAGGTCATGAACGGCGCCACCAGAATGGTGGCCAGGCGATCGCGGGGCGAGGGGACCGTACGCGCGGCCATGATCCCGGGAATCGCGCACGCGTAGGAGGAGAGCAGTGAGACGAAGCAGCGCCCCTGCAGGCCCACCCAGCCCATCACGCGATCCACGACGAAGGCCGCGCGCGCCATGTA
>DAOVBF010000021.1 GCA_030673955.1 Deltaproteobacteria bacterium | reverse complement strand
CGGGAGGAGGCTTTCGGACCGCCGCATGACGCGAGCTCCTTCCTCGGCCAGCACGGCCAGCGCGAGCGCAGGATCTACGTCGGCGCAAATGACGGCATGCTGCACGGCTTCGACGGCGGCGAGTTCCATTCGGGCGACAATCCCGCCACGCCGGAGACGGAAGACGGCTACTACGATCTCGGCAGCGGTGAGGAGGGGTTCGGGTACGTTCCGGGCTTCCTGCTCGACAAGCTCAAGTACATCCCGCGCAACCTGCCGCGCCAGTACTACTACGTGGACGGCAGCCCCTCGGCGGCCGACGTGTGGCTTCCCAGCAGTCCGAGCGACCCCAGCAAGGAGGCCGATGAGTGGGCGACCGTGCTGGTCACGGGCATGCGTCAGGGCGGGAGCGGCTACCTCGCACTGGATGTCACGGACCCGGATGCAGTAGGTGGCCCTCACGGTCCCTATCCGAAGCTGCTCTGGGAGTTCGACGAGTCGGACGCCCCGCTCGGCGAGACCTGGTCCGAGCCGGTCATCACGCGTGTGAAGGTCAGGGCGGGCACCACGGACCTGTGCGGATTCGATAACAGCGATGACGGAGCCTGCCGCGAGCGGTGGGTCGCCATCTTCGCCGGCGGCTACCGCAAGGACGGGGATCCGAACCTGGCGGCTTACGTCTCCGATCCCAGCAGTGCGGCCTGGACCAACACGAGCAAGGGCATCTTCATGGTGGCTATGGACACGGGCCAGCTCATCGGTCAGGTCCTCTTCGACCCCGACCCGAGCGAGGTCCTGAACCAGATGCGCTTCTCGATTCCGAGCACGCCCGCCGTGCTGGATCTGGACTTCGACGGCTTCTCGGATGTGGTCTATGTCGGAGATCTCGGCGGTCAGATATGGCGCTGGGACATCTCCCTGGTGGGAGACGACGACACCAGCGACGGCATCATGGACAGCTGGCCGGTGGGACTCTTCTTCAAGTCCGATCCAGCGACGCTGGGGGCTGGTGGTCTCCACCACCACAGCATCTTCTTCCCGCCTGTCGCCACCTATCTGAACGGCGAGCTCGTGCTGGCCTTCGGGAGCGGGGAGCGGACAAGCCCCACCTACGAGGGAGACCCGGCGGACGACGACAACAACCGCTTCTGGGTGGTCTGGGACCGCGTGCCTCTCGGCATCGAGCCCACCGACCCCAACAGCGGCTGGCTCACGCTCCGCGAGGGCCATGTGCTCGTGGACGGCAAGATACGCGGCCTGAACGACGTGTCGAACCTTTCCACCGACTCCGACCCGGATGACGACGGGTACTTCATCAAGCTGCCGGACGGCGAGAAGTTCATCACGAACCACATCCTGTTCGGCGGGATCCTGCTCACCCTGAGCTATCTACCCGACGACCCGAGCGGGGACATCTGCGGCGCCACCGGCGATACCAACATCTGGGTGTTCACCCTGGAGAACGCCGGCGGGCTGATCGACGAAACCGCGGCGGCGGGCAACGCTCAGCGGACGCTCTACCTCGGCCCGGGCGCGCCCACACATCCTCGCATCACCATCACGAGCTACAAGGTGGTGTTGATCGGGCAGACGTCCCTCGGGAACGTCTTCGAGTTCGATGTGCCCGTCACACCACCACCGCCGGTCGAGCTCATCTACTGGCGACAGCTCTTCTAGCATGGGAGGAAAGTCAGCCATGCCAACACGATGGATTCTGACCAGCGTTCTGATCGGGCTGCTCCTGCTCGCGTTGGGCTCGGCTCCGGCGCCGGCCCTCGCACAGGGGTTGAAACTCCCCGTGTCGGGGACGGTGATATCCGTGAACCCCGAGCTGCGGACCCTTCAGCTCGGCGCCGACACCTTCTACGTGCCCGAGAGCGTGACCGGGTTCGAAGCGCTGGCCCCCGGCGCGACCGTGCTCATCCATTACAAGAGCGCCAAAGGCCGCTCCGTGGTGACCAAGATCGAAGCCGCAGAGCCCGAGTAAACGCCCCTCAGCTTGCCAGGGCCCGGGCGACCTCAGCCGAGATCGCCCGGGCAGCCTGCACCGGGTCCGCAGCGTCCCGAATCGGGCGGCCCACCACGATGTAATCAGCGCCCGCGTGAATCGCCTCGAACGGTGTGACCGCCCGAACCTGATCCCCCCGGTCCGAGCCCGGTGCGCGAACCCCCGGACACACGATGCGAAAGTCCGTGCCGACAGCCTTACGCACGGAGGCGGCCTCGCTCCCGGCGCAGACCACACCACCGCAGCCCGCCAGCTGTGCGAGCCTCGCCAGCTCGACAACCTCCTCGACCGCGGCCGCCTGGCTCGTCAGGCGCGTGACTGCCAGAAGACAGAGGTCCGGGCCCGCTTCGCGCGCGGCCGCCTCCAGCATCGCCCGGCCGCCCTGCGCGTGGACGGTGAGCATACGCACACCGAGTCCACGCACAACGCACGCCGCGCGCCCGACGGTCGTCGGGATGTCGTGGAGCTTCAGGTCCAGGAACACGCCGGCCTGGCCGTGCCGCGTGACCATGCGCACGGCCTCGGGTCCAGCCGAGCTAAAGAGCTCCAGGCCCACCTTGAAGTAGTCCACGTGCGGCGCAAGCCGCGCCACCCACGGCTCAGCCTGCTCAAGCAAGGGGACATCCAGGGCAAAGATGAGGCGACTGTGACCAGCTCCCGCCATCAGAGCTCTTAGATATCACAGTTCCTCGGGTTCGAGCTCCTCTTCCTTCTCGGCCTGGGCCCAGAGAAAGAACTCGCGGTACTTGAGGGAGGGCTCGTGCATGAGCACCCCGAACCCCCGGAGCCCGTCCGCGTTGGCCAGTCCCTCGGTGTTCCAGCGCACCTCGCCGCGCAGGTCCACGAGCTCACCCGCGGGTGTCCAGAACTGGAGCGCAACGACGGCTCCGGGACGGGGAAACTCCTCCGCCTGTACAAACACCCCCGTGCGCGAGATCTCCATAAGCTCGCCGATCGCATCCAGGCCTTCCGCTAGGAAGCGGACCCGGAGCGGAGCGACCGGAATGCGCTGGCGCGCGCGTGCGGAACCACCCACACACGATAGAATCGGAGGGTCGCTCGCACGCCTTGAGGTGGACGCTCGGGGCAAAGGGGAACACATGCGGATCGCGGAGCTATACAAGCGGGGTGAGCCCGTGTTCTCCTTCGAGTTCTTCCCCCCGAAGACCGAGGCGGGCGTCCGCGACCTCTTCAGTACCCTGGATGAGCTTCGCCGTCTCGAGCCGGACTTCGTCTCCGTCACCTACCCTCTCGACCGATCGCGGCGCCACCTGACCCTCGAGATCGTCTCACGCATCCGAAGCGAGATCGGGATCGAAGCCATGGCCCATCTGACCTGCGTCGACGCATCGCGGGAAGAGATCCGGGAGGTGCTGGAGCGGCTCGAGGCGGAAGGGATCGAGAACGTCCTGGCGTTGCGAGGCGACCCACCGTCCGAGGAGGAGGCGGTCATCCGGCGCGAGAAGTGGTTCCCTCACGCCTCGGACCTAGCGAGGTACGTGAGAAAGCATTTTTCGTTCTGCATCGGCGGCGCAGCGCACCCCGAGAAGCATCCGGAGGCACCGGATTTCGAGACGGACCTCGAGAACCTGCGGCGAAAGGTACAGGTCGGCTGCGAGTTCCTGATCACCCAGCTCTTCTTCACGAACGACGACTACTTCAAGCTGGTCGATCGGGCGCGGGAGATCGGGATCGACGTGCCGATCGTGCCCGGTATCATGCCGATCACCAGCGTTCCCGGCATCAAACGTATGGCGCAGATCAACGGCTCGAGCCTCCCGGCAGACTTTCTGGCGGAGCTCGAACGCATTCAGGACGATGCGCGGGCGGTGGAGGCGCTCGGAGTGGCCTACGCGCGCACTCAGTGCCAGGAGCTCCTCGAAAAGGAGGTGCCAGGAATTCACTTCTATACACTGAACCGCTCTCCTGCGACACGAAAGGTCCTGTCCTATCTGCGTGCTGACTCGCGCACATAGTAAAGTGAGGATCCGCCGGGCGGGCGGCGGAATCCACCGGCAAGCAAGAAGACCTGCCGGGCGTCAGCTCAAGTCGGTCTGCCAGCATCCGATTCAGCGTGGAGAGGAGCTGTGTGATGCCGGACAGGACCGACTTAACGCTGCCTCGGGCCGGCGATTTGGAGGGCTGGAAACAGCGTTGGGTCCCCGTCCGTTTTCCTACCGAGTTCTGGGGCAGAGACGGTCAAGGCTCGGGAATCGTACAGAGCATCTCCTCATCAGGGGCGATCATCAAAGATGCCAGTCCGCCGCTCGTGATCGGCGGCGAAGCGAGGCTCAAGTTCTCGCTCCTCGAAGGCACGTTGCCGATCGAGATCCGCGTACTCATCGCGCGAGAGGTCAACGGCGGCACAGAGATCGAGTTTTTCGAGATGAACGCACGCACACGGAAGCTCCTCCGCATGGTGGTGGCGAGGGCCGTCAGCCGCGCTGAGGAGAGCGACGACCCCGACGACGTCCCCACCCTGTTCAGCCTCGGCGAGAAGGTCTGACCCTTTTCAGACCCGCTCGCTAGCGGCGCGCCACTTCGTGCGCGCCGGAGCCGGGACCCGCTCGCTACGGCTACTGCGAGAAGGCGCGCTTCTTGAGCTCTCGCACGTAAGCGGAAAGCTGCGGGTTGCTCGCGATCAGCTTCGATATGGTCACATCGAAGTCTGCGGCCATCCCGTCGAGGCCGGAGAGCTCCAAGGGGATGCCGGTGACCCGCTCCACGCCCTGCAGCAATGCCAGGGCTCCGCGCCAGTTCGGAGCCGTGGAAATGTAATGCGGTAATCTCGCCCACAGGCTGAGTGCGGGAACACCCGCATCCGAGAGCGTCTGATCGAGCACGCTCACGATTCCGGTCGGCCCCTCGTACGTGGACGACACCAGGTTGAGCTCCGAGGTCAAATGCGGAGCGGATGAGAAGCCGGCGACCTGAACCGGCTGGGAATAGATCACGTCGTCCAGGTAGGCACCCAGCAACACGACCATCCGCACGTTCAGTCGTTGTGCGAACTCCACGACGCAGCGCGAGTACGCCTTCCAGCGTAGGTGTGGCTCGATCCCCAGCCCGAGCACGAGATCAGAAGACTGATTATCCATCCGCACCGAAAAAAACTCATGGGTGGGCCAGACGATTTCATGGTCCGTTCCATCACGCAAGCGCATGTGCGGGCGCGCCACCGTGAAATCCAGGAACTCCTCCATCTCGATGCGTGCGATATTCGAGACGGAGAACTGGTCGAGTAGAAAGCGCGAGGCGCTCGTGGCAGCCTCGCCAGCATCGCTGGCTCCCGCATAAGCCAGGAGCAGCACCGGCTCTCGCGGATCCGGATTGGTTTTCGGAATGAGAACAAGAGGGGTCGAGTCAGTCACATCGAGAGAATCGCACAACGAGGCCTGGGGCGCATCTCGGCGCTCCTCGGGCGCCCGGCCGTTTCGAGAGGTCCTGTGGCATCGAGAATCATTCGATGTAGAGGGAGGACTCGTTGCCCGTGACCCGAACGATTTCGGTCCCATCGCAGAGGTGAACACAGTTCCGACCGGCGTCCTTCGAGGCAAAAAGCGCTCGGTCCGCCGCGTGGATCAGTGCGTCGGGCGTGACCTCGCCCGCGATGTTCTCCGTACATGCCAGACCGAAGCTGGTAGTCACTGTGACGATCTTGCCATGGACCTCGAAGTGCCGGTTCTCGACGGACGTGCGAAGTCGTTCAGCCACGAAGGTCCCCGCGCTGAGTGGCGTGTCTGTAAGAAGCAAAGCGAACTCCTCGCCACCGTATCGCGCCACGATGTCCGAGCGCCGCGCGTAACCCCGGAGCTCCTCAGCCACCCCCTGCAACACAATATCACCAAAGAGATGTCCGTAGGTATCGTTCACGATCTTGAAGTGGTCGATGTCGGCCATCATCAAGCCCAGGGGTCGCCCATAGCGCTGAGCAACATTGAGCTCCGATTCGAGTCGTTGGTCCAGATAGGGGCGGTTCCAGAGACCGGTGAGTCCATCGAGGAAGGATTGCCGCTCCAGGATATCCTGCAGCCGCTTCGTGCGCAGCCCAGCGCGGACCCGGGCCCGGAGCTCCGCCTGCTCGAAGGGCTTGGTGACGTAATCCACGGCGCCCATATCCAAACCGCGGACCTTGGCCTCCATGGTCGTCTCACCCGTCAGGAAGATGATAGGGATGTTCCGGGTGGCCGGGTGCTCCTTGAGCTTCCGGCACACCTGAAACCCGTCGAGGTTGGGCAGGCCGATGTCGAGCAGAATCAGATCGGGCGATTCGGAAATGGCCCGCGCGATCCCACGCACGCCGTCCAGCTCACCCGTGACCGCGATCCCCTCCGGGCGCAGACGCGCGGCAATGAGCTTGTGGATCGACTCCTCGTCATCGATGACGAGGACGCGATTCGGGTTGGGTAGCTCGGTGTTCAATCCGCCTCCGGCACCACGACGGCGCGCAAGATCTCACACAGGAGCTCGAGCTTCTCCTTGATCACCGATAGCTCCGCGCCCTCCTTCACGACCTTCTCGAGGCTGCCCGCGGCTTCGGTGATCTGCGGAAAGCCGTAGCCCCCTCCGGCGCCCTTGAGCTGGTGGGCCAGCGACTGGAGCTTGGGCAGGTCACCCTCGGCGAGGCAGGTCTCGAGAGACGCCATGCGTTCGGGAAATGCGGCCGCGAACTCCCTCACGATGTCGATCATGTCTGGATCGTTTTCAAAAGCGCTCCGGATAGAGTCCATTTGCTACCTCTCGACGCGGCAATGAGGGGTCTACAGGCACAGCAGAAGCCTGCTAAGCCACCATCGGCAGTCCCGGCTTGGGGGTTGAACCCGAGTTTGCCGGTGAAGGAGAACCCTGGCCGGCTGGCGCCGGTAGACGAGAAGTTCGCTCAGGAGGACCAGAAGGCCGAAACCGTCGCGAATGCCGGGCCGAGCCAGCGGTCGCGGCCCACGACCCACAGTCGGGTCCTAGCTCGCGAGCCAGCTCCCGAAGAACAGGGTCGCGAGGTAGAGCGTCAGGAAAAGGCTGATCGACAGGACGAACACGAGGAACCAGTTGCTCTCTTCCCGCCGAGCCATGGCTCGAGTCTCCTGCCACCCACGCGTGGCAACGGGCGCAAATCATACTGAGCACGCTATTTTCCCGCCATGCGTTCGAACGAAGTTTTCTCTCGCATGACCCCCGAGGCGGCAGAGCGCTTCCTCGAGGAGCTGGTCGAAGAGGGTCCCACCGCGGCTGCGCTGGTGCTCAATGCTGTGGCCGAGGCGTTCCGCCTGCGCCCGCAGTTCCTGCGACGTCAGCCTCGCGCACGCCAGGCGCAGTGGATGCGCCAGACGCTGGGCCGGACCTCCAGCGCGAGCGTCGCCGAGGAGATCCTGGCCTCGTATTTCCTGGACCACCACGCGGATCTCTTGATCGAGTGCTTGGACGCGCTGGGCGTCGAGCATGAGGAGGGGCAGCTCAAGCAGGACAAACCACCCTGTCCGGACAAGAAGGCCCTCACGAAGGCCGTCAAGGGGTTCGTGAAGGGGGATCACCCGGAGCGCCGCAAGCTGCTGCTAGCGAGCTTCGCGGCGCAATCGGCCATCGACTGGCCCGATCTCGAAGCGCTGCTCTAGGGGACCAGCTCCCCGCGTGGGCCTTGACGCCGAGCGGAGACAAGAGTTTGCCATGAAGCTCGATCTGGAAGGCAAGGGGATCATCGTCACGGGCGGCAGCCGGGGGATCGGCCGGGCCATCGCCCATGCCTTCGCCGACGAGGGCAGCCACGTGGCCATCTGCGCGCGCGGCGCCGAAGACCTTCGCGCCACGGAGCGCGAGCTGCGCGAGCGTGGCGTCAAGGTGCACGCTCAGACCTGCGACGTGTCCAACATCGAGGCACTCAACGCGTTCCTCGAGGCAGCGAGGTCGGCGCTCGGACGTGTCGACGTGCTCGTCAACAACGCGTCCGGTTTCGGGGCGACGGATGACGAGGCCGGCTGGCACGTAGGCTTCCAGGTGGACATCATGGCGGCGGTGCGAGCGACCTGGACGGTGGTTCCCTGGCTGGAGGACGGCGGCGGCGGCTCGATCATCCACATCTCCTCGACCTCGGGGCTGGAAGCGGGCTCCCCCCCCGCGTACGCAGCGGTCAAGGCCGCGCTGATCAGCCACTCCAAGACGCTGGCGATCGATCTCGCCCCTCGAAACATCCGCGTGAACTGCGTGGCGCCCGGCTCCATCGAGTTCCCCGGCGGGCTCTGGGACACCATGAAGGGGACCAATACCGAGCGCTACGAGGCGATCCGAGCCTCGATTCCCTTCGACCGGCTCGGGACCGCGGAGGAGGTGGCGAACGCGGTGGTCTTCCTAGCCTCGGGGGCCGCGAGCTGGATCACCGGCGTGACGCTCTCCGTGGACGGCGGACAGCACAAGGGGAACCTGTAGGGGGGAGAGCCTCGGAGAGCTGGCTGCGGGTCCGCCGGGATGGCAGGTCGCGATGCGACGCCCGTGGAAAGCCAGTCCTGGCGCCGTGTACCGCTTCTCAGTCTGTATCCCCTTGGAAGTACTCGCGGGTGCCGTGTGCATGGATCGCCTCCGCGATCCTGCGTAGCGCCACCGTGTAGGCTGCGCCGCGCAGAGCAGCCTTCTCCGCGGCGCCGAGCTCCCAGACCTCCCCGAAGGCGCGCTTCATCACCTCCGCCAAGCGACTGCGGACCTCATCCAGGGTCCAGGCGTAGCCCGCGCGGTTTTGCACCCACTCGAAGTAGCTCACGGTTACGCCACCCGCGTTGGCGAGCACGTCCGGCACGATAACCTTCCCCCGCTCAAAGAGCTGGGCGTCCACTTCCCCGAGAATCGGACCGTTGGCGACCTCGACAATGATGGGCGCCTGGATCCGGTCAACGTTCCACGGGCCGATCACCCCCTCGAGCGCGGCGGGGATCAGGATCTCGACGTCCAGCTCGAGGAGCTCATCGTTGGAGATGCGCTCGTGATCCACCAGCTGACACACCGAGCCCTCGCAGTAGACCCCCTGCAGCTTCCGCGTCGCCTCCTTGTGCTGGTGGAGGCTGTCCACATCGAAGCCGTCCTCCGAGTAAATCGCCCCCTGTGAGTCGCTGACGGCGACAATACGGTAGCCCGCCTCCTGGAGCAGGTGCGCCACGTGATAGCCGGCGTTCCCGAAACCCTGGATGGCGATGCGCGTCTTCGCAGGATCGAGATCGCGGACGCGTGCGAGCTCCTGAATGCAGAGAAACGCGCCACGCCCCGTGGCCTCCTCGCGACCCAGACTTCCCCCCAGACGAATCGGCTTGCCGGTAATCACCCCGGGGGCCTTGATGCGATGGATGGCTTCGTACTCGTCCCTCATCCAGCCCATGATGCGGGCATTGGTGTACACGTCGGGCGCGGGGATATCGAGATCCGGGCCAATCACGTTCGCCATCGCACGCATGTAGGCACGCGAAAGCCGCTCCAGCTCGAGGCGCGAGAGCACCTTGGGATCGACGATCACCCCTCCCTTGGCTCCCCCGTAGGGCAGCCCGACGACGGCGCACTTGATCGTCATCCAGAGCGCCAGCGCCTGGACCTCCTCGAGCGTCACGTTGGGATGGAAACGGATTCCGCCCTTGGTGGGGCCGAGCGCGTTGTTGTAGCGACAGCGAAAGGCCGGGAAGTAGCGCCGCGAGCCGTCGTCCAGGCGAACGGGCAAGGACGCGATGAGGGTCTCTCTCGGATCACGCAGCGCCGCGATCACCTCGGGCGCTATCCCGGCTTCCGCGCCGAGCCGTTCCAAGCGCGCCACCGCGTCCACGAATACGTTGGTCTCCGCCATCTCTCTTCCTCCGAT
>DAOVBF010000117.1 GCA_030673955.1 Deltaproteobacteria bacterium | reverse complement strand
GGCCTCGAGCGTGGCCGCCGCGAGCCCCCGCTCGACCGCGAGGTGGGTCAGGAAGGCGTCGATGGCCGTGTGCAAGTTCACGCGCTGCCCGGACGGATCGCTTGGAGGAGTTCCTCTTCGATCTGCTTCTGCCGGTCCCCTTCCAGAACTTTGTGCCCCTCATCGGTGACGTAGAACGCGTCGATCACCCGATTGGAGCGGGTCGAAACGCGCGACATGACGACATCGAGGTCGAGCTGACTCAGCGTTCGGGTGATGTCGTAGAGCAGCGCGGGGCGGTCGTTAGCAGTGACGTCGATAACGGTGTAGAAGTCGGATTCATCGTTCGAAATGCGCACGCTGGGAGGCTGTGTGCGCAGGATGCGCGGATGGGCTCGGCCCCGGGTCTCCAGGAGTTCACCCACGGTCTGCCGGTTTGCGAAAATATCGCGCAGGTATACCTCGATGCGCTGGCAGGCGTCTTTCTCCTCGGCGGGTCCACCCGCGATGGGATCGACCTGGCAGATATCGACCGCCTGTGACTCCCGGTTCGTGTAGACCTCCGCCGCCAAGATATTGTGACCGCAGGCGGCGAGTACGCCGGCGATGCTCGAGAGGAGCCCGGGGCGATCCTGTGTCAGAACCACGAGCCCCCAGAAGGTCTTCTCGCCCACCTGCGGGCGGAAAGGATACACGCCGATCTCGCGACCCGAGTCGATGAATTCCAACGCGGCCCGAACATGCGCGGCGATCTCGTCCGCGCCGTGGTTCATGAGATAGCGCCGGGGCATGCTGTCCAGGAACTCCGAAGCCTGATCGCTTGCGATCCCCGCGACCGAAAGCCTCTGGATGGCCTCCTTCTGCGTCGAGGTTATGCGCTCCATGGCGCGCTCCAGGAAGAAACGCGGTGCGTCCTCGTCCGTCGCGCCCGCCTCGAGCCACTCCGCAGCGTTGCGGTAGAGGGCTTCGAGGAGGCCCGCCTTCCACGTCGTCCACGCCACGGGCGATACACTCCGGATGTCGGCAACCGTGAGCAGATACAGGTTGCGGAGGCGCGCCCGAGTTCCGACCAGATTCGCGAGCTTGAGGATCTGACGCGGGTCGTGGACGTCACGCTGCTCGGCCATGGCGCTCATGGTGAGGTGGTGCTCAACCAGCAGCCGGAGGGTCTCGATCTCGCTCGGCTCCAACGCGAGCCGCTCGCCGATCGCCGGCACCATGCCGGCACCCTTTTCCGAGTGCTCCCCGCCGCGCCCCTTTCCGGTGTCGTGGAGGATACAGCCCAGGAACAGCACCGCGGGCGAGCGGACCTCCCGCATCACCTCCGTTGCCAGCGGGAGCTCCTCCGCAAACCGTCCTCTGCTCAGGCGACGGAGCTGCTCGACCAGGAAGAGCGAGTGCACGTTCACGGTGTAGGTGTGATACATGTCGTGCTGCCACAGCGCGACGAGTTCCCCGAACTCGGGCAGGTAGGCGCCCAAGAGCCCGACATCGTCCATCAGGCTGAGGGACCGATAGACCCGGTGCGGTCCCGACAGGATCCGCCGAAAAAGCGCTGCAGCTTCGGGGTCCCTTCGGAAGGCGTCGTCGACGAGGTTGACGTGGTGCTGCACCAGCCGCTGCGCACGCGCGGAGAGCTCGACGTTGTGTTGCTGGGCCACTGCGAACGCCGAGAGCAGGCGCACCGGACGCTCTTCGAGCAGCTTGGGACTGGGGATCTCGAGTCTGTCGTCGACGATGACGAACCCCTCTTCGATGGAGCGCGCGGGCTGAGAGCGCCCGCCCTTGCGCTTACGGTCCAGCGTTCGGACGTGGTCGATGGCGCGCCAAGTCACCCGCTGCACGGCGCGCGCGTGCAAATAGTAGGACCGCATCAGCTGCTCCACACCGAGCTGGACATCCGTGCTCTTGAATCCGAGGTGTTCAGCGAGTTCCTCCTGCGCATCGAAGTGCAGGCGATCGTCCTTGCGCCCGCCGCGGTGAAGCTGGTTGCGGAGCCGCCACACAAAGTCGAGCGCCGCCAGCAGATCCTGGAGCTCTTCTTCATCGATGAATCCGTGCAGGAGCAGGTGTTCGGAACGGCGAACCTCCCAGCGCACCGCGCGCGCCGTCCAGAGCGCCGTCTGATAATCGCGCAATCCTCCGACGCTCTCGCGCAGATTCGGCTCCAAGAGGAAGAGCGACTCCCCCATGCGTTCGTAGCGCGCTTGCTGCTCTGCCAGTTTGGCCTCGATGAATTCCGTGGAGTGAGCCTTGATATAGCGACGCACTCCGGCATCGAGTTCCGTGAAGAGGCCCGGATCGCCAATCAGGAAGCGTGCGTCCAAATAGGACGTGAGCGTGGGGAGGTCTTCCTTCCCCACGCGCAGACACTGCTGGACCGTCCGTGTGGCCGCGCCCACCGTGAGGCGTGCGTCCCAAAGCCGGGTGCTGATCGCCTCTGCGAGCGTCTCCACGTAGGGGTTCATTTTGCCCCGGTAGAGGAAGAGCAGGTCGATGTCGGACGCGAGGTTCAGCTCACGTCGCCCGTAGCCTCCCACGGCAATCAATGCCACCCGGAAGTTGAGGCGTGGAAAATCTGCGAAATAGCGATCCTCGGCGAGACGGAAGAGCTTACGGATCAGGCGATCCGTCAGGTCGGCGTGCTCTTCGTTGACGCGGTGCGAGGGGACGCCCTGATCGTGGAGGTCGAGCAGATACTCCCGGACGGCTTCCAGGTAGGCGCGCACCGACGGGTTCAGGTGGGTGGATGTGGGGCCCGCCGGCGCATCGACGGCGCCAAAGAAATCATCACAGAGGGGCTGCATCGCTAGCGACCGGCAACAAGTCTCCGCGCATGGTCGTCGCGGTAGCGCAAGATTCCATCCGCGATCCCCGCCGCGGCCCTCGACGCGAAGGCCTTCGACTTCATGCGTCGCGCCTCCGCGCGGTTCGACAGGAACCCGACCTCCACGAGAATCGCGGGCATATCCGCCATGAAGAGTACCAGGAAGGGACCCCGCTTCACGCCAAGATCGAGCGTAGTCTGGTAGCTTCCGCGCAAACTCGAAACTAACGATTGATGGATGTCTTGGGCCAGGCGGGCCGCAAAGCGCTCGTTATAGCCGAGCCGCAGTGAGGCCAAGATCTTCTGGAGCTCGCTCAGCTGATCGATGGTTGTACCGTTCTCCCGGGCAGCCACCCGCGCCGTCTGGCGGTCGTAGCGGGTGTCGAGCAGGTAGGTCTCTACCCCGTGCGTCTTACGGTTGCGTGACGCGTTCGCGTGGATCGAAACGAACAGGTCCGCCGCGCGAGCGTTCGCCCGAGCAGCGCGTTCCTCGAGGGTCAAGTACAGATCCTTGTCACGGGTCATGAAGACCTCGAGGCCGGCGCGCTTGAGCCCATCCCGCAAGTCCCGCCCGATGCGCAGTACGACGTCCTTCTCCAGCACACCCCCAGACGCACGGGCGCCTGGATCCTTTCCCCCGTGACCCGGGTCGATCACGACGCGCCGGACCGGACGCCGGTCGAAATTCTCCGGCTCGCTCCCCTCCTGAGAATCCCCCTTGGGCAGGTAGACATCGATCACGATCCGGAACGGGTTCTCGAGCCGGAAGGTGCGGTGCCAGGCCATGCGCTCGTTCAGGTCCAGCACGACCCGCGCACGCCGCAGGGTGTTCTGGCCTGCGCGGACCTGCTGGAGCGGCGCATCTTCGCTGCTCTCTTGAGGTTCGCGCAGCGGTGCCTCGATCCAGGTCTCGTCGATGTCGATGTAAAGCCGCGAGGGGTTCTCGAGGACGCCCGTGCGGTAGCTCGCGCTCCGGGAAAGCTCGACCACCACGCGGGTATGGGTCGGATGGTCGAAGACGCGGATGTCGGTGACGTCCCCGAGGCCAGGTGGACGCTTGCCGGCCCCCACGACGAGGACCATGACCACTCCCAGCAGTACGGCCCTTGGGGTGCGGCTCATCCCTCCTCCTCCGCGAGGCCCTTGAGACGGCTCAGCTCCACCATGCCTTCAATCGGGGTCATGCGCTCCAGCTCGAGATCCCGCAGGCTCTCACGGATGGGATCCGCCTGGACGGGTTCGAAGAGTCCAAGCTGCGAGGGCGCCCCCGCGCCCCCCTCACGAGCGAGACGCGGCTTGCCGCGTTCATCGAACTCCCCCCCTTCCAGATTCGCGAGCACCTCTCGCGCACGCCGGATGACCTCGGGGGGGAGTCCGGCACGGCGCGCAACCTCGATCCCGTAGCTGCGACTGGCGGCCCCAGGCTCCATGCGACGCAGGAAGAGGATCTCCCCTCCCCGCTTGGCGCACTTGAAGTGGAAGTTCCGTACGAAGGGCTTCGTGCGCGCCATGTCGGCTAGCTCATGATAGTGGGTCGCGAACAACGCGCGGGCGCGCAACCCCGGGGTGTCGTGGAGGTACTCCGCCACGGCCCATGCAATCGAAAGTCCATCGAAAGTCGACGTCCCGCGGCCGATTTCATCGAGCAGGACGAGGCTCCGGGGGCTTGTTTCGCGCAGGATGACCGCGGTCTCGCGCATCTCGGCCATGAAGGTGCTCTCGCCGGTCGTGAGCGAGTCCTGGGCCCCGACCCGGGTGAAGATCCGATCGACCAGGCCGATGCGGGCACGCCGAGCCGGGACGTAGGAGCCCACCTGGGCGAGCAGCACGATGAGCGCGGTCTGGCGCAGCAGAGTCGACTTTCCGGCCATGTTGGGCCCGGTGAGGATGAGGAAGCGAGCGTCGTCAGGATCGAGCGTGAGGTCGTTTGGGATGAAGCCTTCAGGCGTGAATCGCTCGACGACGGGATGTCGGCCCGCTTCGATCTCGATGCGCAGCGAAGTGTCCAGCTCGGGACGCACGTAGTCCTGCTGTCGGGCCACCGATGCCAGCGATTGTGCGACGTCGAGCTGCCCGATCTCCTGCGCTACGCGTCGCACGCGTTCGCTGGCCCTCGCCACCTCCTGCCGCAGGTCTGCCAGCACGCGGGACTCCGCGGCCGCGGCCCGCTCCCGGGCCCTCAAGACGGCGCCTTCCCAGCGCTGAAGCTCGTCCGTCGTGTAGCGCTCGGCGTTCACGGTCGTCTGCTTGCGCCGGTATTCCTCGGGGACGCGGGACAGGTGTCGTTTGGTGACCTCGATGGCGTACCCGAAGACGCGGTTGTACTTGACCTTCAGTGTCGGAATCCGCGTCCGCTCACGCTCGCGGACCTCGAGCGTGGCGAGGTAGGAGTTGCCCTCCTCGGCCTCGGCGCGGATCCGGTCGAGCTCGGGGTCGACCCCCTCGCGGATGTAGCCGGTGTGGGGCTCGCCTC
>DAOVBF010000242.1 GCA_030673955.1 Deltaproteobacteria bacterium | reverse complement strand
ACTGGCGAGTTATCGGGCGGCGGAGCCGCCCTGCTCGCACGGCGGGCGACTTCGTGCCCGCCTCAACTCGCGCGTCGCGGGCTTATTGGCCCCCGGTGCGTCTGCGGGGGGGCGCCCGACGCGGGGCTGTGGGGGTAGCCTCCTCGGAGAGCGCCTCCTCCTCGATCACGTCCAACAGGGCGCTGCAGAGGTCGCGCAGGCGCTGTGCGGCCGGGTCGTTCGCGGCCCTCCGCTGCCAGCGCGCACGCTCCTCGCGCAGCGCCTCGCGCAACAACGCAAGGATGTCGGTGTCCCGTGGCGGCGCGAACGCGGACCAAAGCCGCGCGAAATCCTCGATGGCCTGCTCGATTGGGCTCTGCTCCTGCGCTTCCAGACGGCTGCGCCAGCTTGCCAGACCCTCGGCGGAGGCGAGCAGAAGCTCCTCCAACGCACGGGCCAAATGCACAAACGGGCGATCGCTCTCAGACATCCGCAGCGTTCCCGAACAGATACGAGGCCATGCGGCGCAGGGTCTCGGGCGCGTGAACGTCCTCGGAGAAGAGGGGGATCCTCCGAACGGCCTCGGGAGGCAGAGCGAGGGCCTTCTCGAGGTGCGCGCAAACCTCCGCGTCACGCCTCGCGAGTAAGGCCTGTCGTGTGAGCGTCCCGACCAGGTTACGTGCCGTCCTCTTGGGATCGAAGGGTGGATTCCCCTCTGCCAGCTCCTTTGCCAACCACTCTGTGATGCGCTTCGCCTCGACCTCGTCCAGCTCGGGGACGGGACCCGAGCCGGGCCAGGTTCGAACCCGGTTCATCACGAGGCCCATCAGGCCAATTCCGTCCTCCTGCAGGCGTGCCGAGAAGTCCAGGGCGCGGCGCGCCTGTTCGGGATCCGGTCCCACCACGAGCACGAACCCGCAGACCGGATCGCGCAGAAGCGCCTCGATCTCAGCCGCGCGCGTGGTGAAGCCCTCCAGCATGCTCTCGAAGGCCAGCAGGAAGTCGGAGATGGTTCTCAGGAATCCGATACCGGTCAGGCGCTCCATGGCGCGCAGGACCGTGGCGGAGCCGAAGCGGAAGAGCCGGAAGCCCGTGCGCCCCATGACGAGCGCGGGCCGGAACAGGAGCTTGAGAAAGTCGCTCTGGAGAAACCCCGTAAGCCGACGGGGCGCGTCCAGAAACTCGAGCGCGTGGGTGCTGGGGGGGGTGTCGAGCACGATCAGATCATATTCCCCCGCGCTGTGGAGCTGGTGCAGCTTTTCCATCGCCGAGTACTCACGGCTCCCCGCGAGCGCATCGGTCAGGTTCTGATAGATCGGGTTCGCGAGGATGCGTTCGAGGGCTTCCTCGTCGGGTGAGTAGCGGCTCACCAGCTCATCGAAGGTGCGTTTGGTGTCGAGCATCATCGCGACCAGCTCGCCGGGGCCCTCGATCCCGGCCTTCCGCAGCACCTCGCGGGGGAGGGTCCGTGGCTCGTGTCCCAGCTCGCCGATCCCGAGGGCGTCGGCCAGGCGCCGAGCGGGATCGATCGTGACCACGAGCGCGCGTTTCCCGCGACGCGCGGCCTCCAGTCCGATGGCGGCCCCGACGGTGGTCTTCCCGACCCCGCCGGTCCCCACGGTCACCAGGACTCGGTGGTCGAGCCAGGGTTTTGCGCTCACGATTCGGGTTCCCAGCTCGCCAGGCGGGTCGCCAGGTGATCGGCGAGGGCTGCCAGGCTCTCGGGGCCGTCGATGGCGCGGGCCAGGTAGGGGAGTGGGATGACGGGTTGCCCGGTCTGCTGCTCGAGCTTCTCGAGGAAGACGCGCTGGAGGGCCGTCCGCCGCAAGCGGTGCTCGACGCATTCCCTGAGCAGCTCCGGGTCGAGCAGCGTGGAGTCTGCAGCAGGAAGCCGTGCGATCTCGGCCAGGATCGCGTCCAGGTCCGGCAGGTTGGCCGGCGGCTCGACCGCGTTTGCGATCACGGGGCCGAGGGTCATGCCCAGCTCACGTACCCGCGTGCAGAGTTCCACCGTCTCGCTCACAGGCAGCTCCTCGGGCTGCGCGACCGGCAAGACGAGCGTGCGTGAAGCGTCCTTGAGCAGGGACTGCACCCAGTCGGTATGCCTGCGCAGCGGGCCGAGTCGGACCGTATCCAGGACCACGTTGGGCACCGACAGGAAGGAGAGGCCGTGTCCCGTGGAGGGCCCGTCCACAATCAGCAGGGGCCAGCGGGGCTTATTGCGCTCGGTCTGCGACTGCAGGTGCCAGAGCTTGCCCAGGGTGATCAATGCGCGCCAGCCCGGCGCCGCGTCCAGCAGACGTCGGAAGCCCTGGTTTCCGACGACCAGCCTCACGATCCGACGCACGTGCAGCTGGAGCTCCAGATATTCGGTCAGCGCCACCTCGGGAACGATGCGCAGTGTGAAGAGGTGAGGTGCGATCCGCAGCGGGGTGCGCCCCGCTCCCCACTTCAGTGCTTTGGGCTTACGGGCCAACAGCCGGGGCAGGACGTCCGTTTCGCCCACCTCGATCACCACCGTGATGATGCCTTCCCGTGCGGCCAGGAGACCTAGCGCCGCGGCGACCGTGGTCTTTCCCGTCCCTCCCTTTCCTGTGACGATCAGCAACCGCCGCTGGGTGAGAGCCGCGAGCCCCTTACTCATGCGAGAACCTCAAGCGCACCGCTGCCTCCGCCGACGCGAAGCGTGGGAACGAGCGCACATTCGCCCGGCCCAGAGGGATCCATACCACGATGATCATTGTCTGCGAGAGCTGTAAGACGCGCTTCAAGCTCGCGGACGAACATATTCCGGCCGAGCGCGCCAAAGTCCGCTGCTCCCGCTGTCAGCATAGCTTTCACATCGAGCCACCCCATCGCGAACCCGAGAAGCCCCCGCCCCCACCCGCCACGTTCGAGCATACGGTGGGGCATGAACCCGAGGAACCGCTAGGGCCCGTGGAGGATTCCGATCTCGAGAACCCCGAATTCATCTACGAGGCGGAGCCGGGAGAGTCCGAGGAGCCCGTCTTCGGCGGGGGGGACGCTCAGGACTTCGACCTCGAATCCTCGCAGGATTCGGACCCCGAGCCCGTCTCCGATGCGGAGGAGCTATCTTTTCATCCCACGTCCGAGCCGGACTTCACGCCGGACGCCGAGCCGGAGCTGCAGGAGGATTC
>DAOVBF010000273.1 GCA_030673955.1 Deltaproteobacteria bacterium | reverse complement strand
CGTGGGCGGCTGCAAAGCCTGCGCGCCGCGTAACCGGGTAGGCAGCTCAGACCGGGTCCGTGTGTTCCAGCACCGCCGCTATCAGGCTTGCTCGGTTTACCGGCTTGCTGATGAAATCATCGCAGCCCGCCACGAGGCACTTCTCACGGTCCCCCGTCATGACGTTCGCCGTGACGGCAATGATCCGGCCGCGGTACCCCTGCTGGCGCAGGCCCCGGGTGGCCGCATACCCGTCCATCACGGGCATCTGCATGTCCATCAAAACCGCGTCGAAGGGCTGACCCGCAGAAGAGGCAGCAAGCGCCCGCTCGATCGCGAGGGCGCCGTTCTCCACGACCTCCACCTTGGCGCCGGCGTTGGTCAGAATCCTGGTGATCAACCTCTGGTTGTCGGGGCCGTCCTCGGCGAGCAGGATTCGGAGATCGTCGAGGGGACCTCGCTGGGGATCGGCTCCCCGAAGCTCGACACTCGGTGGGGGGGCGATGGGCCGATCCAACATCGTCACCCCCGTGAGCGGACCCGTCTCCACGCTGAAGCTGAAGCGACTGCCGCGGCCCTCCTCGCTGCTGGCATGAAGTTCGCCCCCCAGAAGCTCGACCAGACTCTTGGAGATCGAGAGCCCCAGGCCCGTGCCTCCGAACCGGCGCGTGGTCGACATGTCGCCCTGAGCAAAGGGCGTAAACATCCCCTCGAGCTTCTCCTGGCGCATTCCGATGCCGGTGTCCTCGACCGTGAAGCGGAGCAGCGGCCGCGGGGCGTCCGGCGCCGTCGCCAACCCGACCGTGACCTGCACCTGACCCCGCTCGGTGAACTTGACCGCGTTGCTGATCAGGTTGAGAAGCACCTGCTGCAGGCGCGTGGGGTCGGTGACGATCCTCGCCGGGACGGGCCCGTCGTAGCCCACGACGAGCTTGAGCGCTTTCTCCCGGGCCTGCGCCGCCACGAGCTGAAGGACACTTTGGAGGATCTCGGCCGGGAAACACTCGATCTGCTCCACCTCGAGCCGACCCGCCTCGATCTTGGATACGTCCAGGATGTCGTTGATCAGCCGGAGCAGGAGCTCGCCATTGCGACGGATGGTGGCGATGTGCTCCGCCCTCTCCTCGTCGCTGCGTGCCGCCGGGAGCAGCTCGGCATAGCCCACGATGGCCGTCAATGGGGTGCGAATCTCGTGGCTCATGTTCGCGAGGAAGGCGCTCTTGGCGTGGGTGGCACTGACAGCAGCCTGCATGGCCTCGACGAGCTCCCGGTTACGGCGCACCAAGAGCTCGTGATGCTGCCGGCGTTGTAGGACTTGGCCGAGTGCAAGGCCGATGTTGTGCATGAATGCGACGGGCCGAACCTCGTGCTCTCGGGCCTTGAGGTCGAAGAGCTCGAGCACAGCGACGACGTCCCGCGCCACGAAGATCGGGAAGCCGACGGCGGCGCGCACCACGCCGCTTCCGGGAAGCGAGCGTGTGAACCAGTCCTCCTCCCAGCAATCCCGGACCCACACGGGCTCCTTACGCTCGAGGACCCGTCCCGGTAGCTCCTCGCCTTCATTGAAATCGAGCGAGCGCGTCTTCTCGACGAACTCGCTGGCCAGCTCGGGAGAGGAGACATGCCAGATACTGCTGGGATGGAGCAGCTTGGGGTCGTTATCGTCCACCAGGTAGACGTGTCCGATCGGCCAGCACAAGAAGCGGCAGATCTGCGCACAGCAATCACGGAGTGCCTCGTCGAGATCCTCGGCGCGATCGACGATCCGCGTCACCTGCCCGAGCAGGCGCAGCTCCGCCTCAGAGCGCTGCAGGTTAGCGTGGGCCAGGTTACGCTTTCGGATCGCCTCGTCGAGTACGCGTCCGAACTCGGCGAACTCCTGCGTGCCGAACTCGAGCGGTATCGGGACGTCGCTTTCGTCCGAGGCTTGACGCCGCACGGACCTCTCCATCTCGATGAGCGGCTCGACCGCGTGTCGCCGAACCACGCGGAGCACGACCATTGCGAGCACGCCCAGCACGAAGAGCGTGAAGCATGCGAAGCTTGCCGTCCGGCTCCAGAGCTCCCGGCGTAGCGTGCCCGCATCGAGCTGAACGAGCACGAGCCGCGGCGTTTCTCCCAGGATTCGGCGGCCCGACACCTCAGCCGGGTAGACATAGACGAGCCGGTCGAGGAGCGGGTCGTGGCGGCGTCGCTCGCGTGACGCCAGGAGCAGCTCAGCCAACGCTCCCGAGCCAGCAAGCACGGGAATCTCAAGGGGCTCGCGTCCGGTCCACGCCGCCTGCGTGCCCGCCAGCACCCGAGCCGGCTCCCCCCCCAGGAGGGCCAGCGCCGTGGCATCCGCAGTCGCGGCCAGTGCCTGGATGTGGCGCGCTAGCGTGCTCTCGTCCGCGGCGCTCTCCGCCAGTGAAATCACAGCCGAGGCCAGCGACTTCGCGCGGCGGGCCTCTTGGCCCTCGAGTACCCGTCGATACTGGAGGTGCTCCGCGGCGCCCCCGATCAGCGCGAGGACCAGACCGGCCCCGAGCAGCGTGCCGAGCAAGACTCCACGCAGCGTCGGCTTAGCCATCCACCGCATCCCGCCCGATGGCGAGCTCCCGTGGACCGGGCCCAGTGCCCGAGGGGGGTGTCTTCTCAAGCGTTCGCGGGGGGGCTCTCACGCTCGACCCACCTCCCTCGCACCTCCTATCGACCGCGTGAGAGATGGGCCTGAGGTGGCCCGACTATGTACGTTTCCGACGCGGTGAGCGGGTCAGAACCCTCGCAGACT
>DAOVBF010000135.1 GCA_030673955.1 Deltaproteobacteria bacterium | reverse complement strand
TGCTTCTTGCAGCGAACGCGCGCGCCGAACTGCTCGGCAAGCCAGAGATTGGTCGCCAGGTGTTCGGTCGGACGGGGTGCGACGTAGCGGGTGGTACCGGTCGCCAGGACCGCGAAAGCAACGAGCTGGTCCGCGGCGTGTCGGTCGACGGTCGCGCCTGCCGCCAGGTCCGCCAGCAGGCTCTTTGCGACGAGGCGCCCGATCGCCTCTGAGCTGCGACGACGTGCGCCGGCACGGTCCGCGCCCAGAACGCAGCCCGTCGAAGTCTCCGCCCAGGCCGCCAGACCCGCGCCCGGGTGAAGCGCGAGCGTATCGAGTGCTCGCTCGATCTTGCATGGCAGGCCGGCTGCGGCGAGACACGCTTCACAGACCTGTGCCATGCGTTCGCTCACGCGACGCTCCTCGAGATGGCTCGAGAACGCGAGGCCGGAGACCGCGCGCACGACTCCCTGCTCGGTCATATGAAGCGGAGCCAGCGACCTCGGCGTGGGACGCACTCGCAGCTCGATCACACCCGCGCCCCGCGGCAGGTAGCCGGCACGGAGCACGTCGAGCTCCACGGCCGGACCCATCCGCGCGAGCAGCGGGGCCAGGACATGCTGCATATGGTGAGGAGAGGGGGCAAAATCCTGGAACACACCGCCTGTGATGCGTGCGGTGAGGGGTGCCTCAGCGAAGCAGGCCAGTGGAAGGACACTCAGCGCGAGCATGGTGGCCGAGCCCGCCGTTCCGATGTCCCAAGCGAAGGTTCCTCCCCGGATCGTCGGCCCCGGGACGAAGGTGAACTCCCGGGCCCCCACGCCGAGCCCCTCGGTCTCGGCTCCGGATAGCTCGGCGCAGGCCCGGACGGCAGCCAGGTGCTGCGGCCGCAGGCCCGGCTTCTCTCGCCTGGCACGGGCATTGGAGAGATGGAGGGGACGCCGCAGCAGGGCGGCCAGGGCCACCGAGAAGCGGACGATGGTGCCGCTTCCCGACCGCTGGCTCCCGTCCACCTGGATCACGCTCGAGAGAGTGCGTCGACAGACCGGCCCCGTCCAACCTCTCCGCGCCGCAGGCATCCGCGAATCATCCGGAGAGCTGCGACGGCCTGCCAGCCGAAATGAGGCCCTCCGTCTCGGTGTGTGCACTGACTATGTGTCAAATCGCATCACGGCCACCGCGACAGCATCTGTGGCCGTCCGAGAATGGCGTTGCGGAGGCACGGCAGGTTGGCATCCCGTTTGCCCACACTCGGATAGGTTGCCGCATCCCGTTCTTCCGCAGCCGCGGGTGAGCACCAAGGCGAGAGGAGTCCACATGCCGAGAACCGGCGGGATCCGAGCGTCGACGTGAGAAGCCGTCAGCGTCCTGCCAGCTCGATCTGTGACCGGATGTCACACTACGGATGCCCGAAAAGATGGTACCATGTCCTCTAGCTCAAAAAACGCGCCTGGCTCGCACCAAGGTGGGATAAAGTCCCCCCCGGAAGGGGCCAACCAGCCAGAGCGCCCGTCGCATGGCGTCGCCCCGGAAGCACCGCGGAGGAGGGAACAGACCGTGTCCGTCAGACACTACTGTCAGAAGCCGGCTTGCACGGTTGCCCCAAATGAGACGGTGAGAGCCGCTGCTCAGCGGATGGACAAAGAGGGCGTGGGTTGCCTGGTTGTGGAGGAGGGAGGCTCTCCGGTCGGGATTTTGACGGACCGGGACGTGGCACTCGAGATCCTCTGCAAGAGGCTCGATGCGAGCAGCGTGCGCGTTCGCGAGATCGCCAGGACTCCTGTGGTGACAATCCAACAGGACGCTCCCCTGGCGGAGGCGGCCAAGCTGATCCGTCGACACGCCGTGCGTCGTCTCCCGGTGATCGACACAAAGGGCAAGCTCGTGGGACTGATTGCGTCGGACGACCTGTTGCAGCTCGCGGTGGAAGAGCTGGACGGCCTGGCCAGCGTGGTTCGTACGCAGGCCCCTGCCAAACGGCAAAAGGAGTAAGCGTGCGCGGTGCCGACCACTATCACAGCTGGGTGGCGACGATCTCCCCGGACGCCTCGGCCCGTGAAATTGCCCAACAGATGAAGGCCGAGGGGCTCGGATCCCTGGTCGTGGTCGCTGATGGGAAGCCGGTGGGAATCATCACGGACCGTGACCTGATGTGCCGGACGATCGCCGTGGACGCAGACGCCGAGAGCACCACCGCCCGGGAGCTCATGAGCCAGCCGCTCGTAACCATCGATCCCGCTGACCCGCTCGACCGCGTCGTCACAGCCATGGCAGAACACGGGATTCGACGCGTGCCGGTGACGCGCGACGGGCACCTCGTGGGCATCCTGAGTTTCGACGACCTTCTCGTGTCGTTGAACGACGAGCTGGACGATCTGGTCGAGGGCGGGCGCCGCGGATTTCGAGAGGCGCAGCGCTCGGCGCGAGCCCGCCAGCTCGGCTACGACATCGAGGCCAGGCTCCGTGACCTCGGCGAGCAGATCGAACGCCTGGGAGGAGGCGCCAAGGAGGGTCTGCTGGCCGAGCTCGATGAGATGCGGAAGCGCATACGCGGCCGGAGCTCCTGAGCCGCACGCCTCTTTCCGGTTCGACGCGAAAATCCCGGCTACGCGGACAGGCTCTCCAGCTGAGCCGCCACGTACCTTGCCCGCTCCGTCGCACCCATCTCGCTGAAAAGACGGTGCGCTTCGCGGAGCTCGTGCGCGCGCGCCCTCGAATCGCCCTCGAGGCGCGCGAGCTCAGCGCGTTCGAGTTGGATCAGGGGCCGGAAGTTCTTTGCACCGGTCTCATCGACGAGTGTGTCCGCGCGATCGAGAGCGCGGCGGATCGCCTTGGCAGCAGCCAAGCCCTCCTGGCGCAGGAGAACGCGAGCCAGTGTACGTTGAGCCAAGCACTCACCGGTCCTCGCGCCCATTCGCCGTCCCACCGCTACGCTCTCCTCGGCAAACGAGCGCGCCCGGGCGAGCTCTCCCGCGCCTAAATGGGCCTCCGCGAGACGGAAGAGGTGCCAGGCCTCTCCCTCGAGCGCCGTGCGCCGCTCGCGCGCAAGCTGGAGTGCCCGCTCCGCCACATCGATGGCCTCCGGCCACTCGCCGGCCTCGATCAGGACCCCGGCCAGCATGCTCAATGCCCAGGCCCGGGAGAAGGGACTTCCGATCTTCTCCGCGATCTCGAGGGACCGACGACAGCGAGGTAGAACCAGCTCGACGTCGCCGGCGAGCGTGGCCATCAAGCTGAAGTTCGCAAGGGCCCAACCTTCGTTCTCGAGCTCACCGCGCTCGCGGGCCCGCTGCACCGCCTGCTCGAGCATGGAGCTGGCTTCGCGCACGTCCCCCATATAGAAGTCGAGGTTCGCCCGAAACCAGAGACACAGAGTGTGGAGACTCTCCGGTCCGTAGAGCCAGGGGAGGTCGGGCTTCTCGCGTGTCTGCTGGATCAGCTGGTCGAGACGCGCCCGCGCTTCACGCAAACGACCGAGGTTAAAACACTGGTACACGACTCCCCAGCCCAGGGCCATGCGCAGGTCCTCATTATCCGTCTGCTGAGCAAGTCGTTCCGCCTCCTCCATATGCGCGAGCGATGTGGGAAAGTCTCCGGCGAGGCGCCGGCTGCTGCCGTAGGCTTCTTCCAGGCGGACGTTCGCTTCAAGGTCACCACTCCGCTCGGTCCAGCGCTTGCCCTCGGTAAAGACCGCCGCCTCTTCCTCCTCCGAGATCCCCAGGCGCCAGCCCGTGTTCAGAATTTGAGCGCAGGCCTCCGCTCCGAGCTCCGCCGCTTCGGGCACGCCCGGAACTTCTCGCATCAGCTCCCGCACCCGGTGCCAGTGGCGCGAGGCCTCCGCCACGTCGTGCGCCCCGGCCCACTCGGCGGCACGACGATGCCAGCGCGCCGCTAGCAGGGTCTGGCCAGTCTCTCCCCAGTGGTGTGCCAGGAGCGCCGCGTTCTCGTCGAGCTTGTCCGCCCTCGCCTCTTCGATCGCTTTCGCGACGGCCTCGTGGATTTCCCTGCGGCGAGCCCGCAGCTGCGAGTTCAGCGCGACCTCCTGGGTGAGCGGGTGCTTGAAGGCGTACTCCGCCACGGGGTAGAGCGCCTGCTCGTAGATGAACTCGCCGCTCTTCAGGGCTCGCAGTGCCTCGGCGAGCTCGAGCTCGGGAAGCGGCGCTACCTGATCCAGAATCGGCTCGCTGAACTCCTTGCCAATCACGGCCGCAGCCTGCAACACCTGCTTTTCGCGCTCGGGAAGCCGGTCGATCCGCGCGGCAAGCAGCGACTGGACCGTCGTCGGGACCTCGAGCCGCTCAATCGGGGTCGCCAGCCGGTAGGCCCCCTTTGCCCCCGCGAGGTGGCCGGACTCGATCAAGGACTGGACCACCTCCTCTGCGAAGAACGGGTTGCCTCCGGTGCGCGCGTGAATCGTCTCCGCCAGACCCTCGAGACTCCGGTCACTTCCGAGGAGATCGTCGAGCAGCTCGCGGATCGCCTCGGGCCCCAGCGGCAGCAGTGGCAGCTGGTGATACCAGGACTTCTGGATCCACTCGGCACGGTACTCGGGCCGGAAGTTGACGAGCAGCAGGTTCGGCGTGCCCGCGACGGCGTCCACCCATTGCTCCAGAAAGGCCTCGCTTCCGCCGTCGATCCAGTGGAGGTCTTCGATCAGGGTGACGATCTGCTGGGTGCTGGTCTGGACCAGTCG
>DAOVBF010000042.1 GCA_030673955.1 Deltaproteobacteria bacterium | reverse complement strand
AATATCTCGGAGAGCCGTTGACCGGCCTTCTTCACCCTGAGCCGCACGAGCCCCAGTGAACTCCGCTCGTCGAAGATGACCACCAGAATGATCCGCTGTGCAACGAGCGTAATGTGCAGGTTGTCGCGCTCGCCCTGATGGAAGTGGATCGGAAACTCTTCCTCTCCGAGGATCTTCGCGAGCCCCCCGGTGGCGGCAATGTTCCCGGCCACGAGCGAGGCGAGCGACGTGGTGTCGATGTCGTTGAGCTCGCCGGCACTCGCCACCAGTTGGCCGTTCTTATCAACAAGAAAGATCGCCTTGGCGTTCGCGTCGTGCACAAGGCGTTCGGCCACTGCGAGGATCTTCTTGTGATCCTCTTCGAACAGAACTAGTTGCGGAGTCAGGGACATCGCCTCCGCTACCCCCCGCGTGTCCGGAGCCCGTCGCACTCCGGCTTGCGCCTCATAGTCCTAAAGGATCGAGATTGCTCGGAAATCACTCCCCGCCTCGATCGTAGCAGAGCGCATTCCGCTGACACAAGTGCCGATTCATGTCACGAATCGGTCCGATCGGGAGGATCTTGAGGCAGTTGGCGCCCTTGGCGCCTCAGATGCTGAACTGGCGCCGGTTTTCCAGGGATTTACGCACGGTGACCGCATCGACGTACTCGAGATCACCGCCCACCGGCATTCCGTAGCCGATGCGCGTGACGGGCACCTTCAGCGCCCGGAGCTGCTCCGCGACGAAGAGCGCCGTCGCCTCGCCCTCGGGGCTGGGATTGGTCGCGAGGATGACCTCCTTGACGACGTCCCGTCGGATACGCTCCAGCAAGGGGGCGATCCGGAGGTCCTCCGGCCCGATGCCCTCGAGCGGCGCCAGGGTTCCGCCCAGCACGTGGTAACGACCCCGGAAAACACCGGCCTTCTCAATCGAGGCCAGGTCCGAGGGCTCCTCCACCACGCACAGCTCCCCGCTCGCACGCGACGGGTCGCCGCAGATCTTGCACGGGGACCGCTCCGTGAGGTTGAAGCACTCCTCGCAGAGCACCACCTCCTCGAGCAGCCGCGAGATGGCCTGACCGAGCTCCTCGGCGACCGAGCGCGGCGCCGCCAGCAGGAAGTAGGCCAGGCGGGTCGCTGTCTTCTCACCGATGCCGGGCAGGCGGCGCAGCGCCTTCACGAGTCGCTCGATGGGCGAGAGGCGGAGCTCGCTCACTTCAACTGACCCAGCAGCTGCAGGACATCTCCCATGGGGATGCCCATGGCCTGCTGCATCGCCTCCTGCGCCATCTCCCGGGCCCGGCGGATGCCCTGGTTCACGGCGGCCACGACCAGATCCTGAAGCATCTCGACATCGCGGCGATCGACGGCCTGGGGGTCGATCCGGACCGAGACGACTTCCATGGCGCCGTTCACGGTGACTTCAACCATGCCGCCCCCGGCCGTGGTCTGGACGGTTCGATGGCGAAGCTCAGCCTGCAGCCGCTGCAGCTTGCCCCCGAGCTCCTGCGCTTGCTCGAGCACCTGGGTGAGATCGAACGGGGGACGGCTCATCTCATCTGGGGTCCTCGTCCAGGGCGGGGGCGGGCGGGAGCGTCGAGTGGGTGCGGATCTCGCAGATCTCGGCATCCAGCACGTCGATGATCTCTCGCACCAGGGGGTGTGACTTGGCCTCGTTGCGCAGCCGCGCCTCCTGATCCAGATCGCGGCGCGGGGGAGGAGTAGACGCGGGTGCACGGGCCCTGGGGACCTCCCGCCTGGGTGGGCTGCCGGCTCGCTGCCCGGGCGCTCCGCCGGTCCCCCGGGGGCGAGGCCGTGTGCCCGACCCCTCGCCCCGCGTGGATCCGCCCCCCCCGGGTCCCGGGGCGCCGCCGTTCTCCAGCGCCTCCAGGCGTGTCATCAGGGCGGAAAGCGACTCGCTCGAGGGCAGCGTGGCAAGCCGGACGACCGCCATCTCGAGGGCGTGCGCCGGACGTGGCGCAAAGCCGAGCTCCTGAGTGCGACTGAGCAGGACACGGAAGAGACGCTGGAAGGTCTCGACATCGTGCTTGCGTGCACGCTCCCGGACCTCCGCGACCTCCTCCTCGGCGAGCTGAACCAGCTCCCCGGGATCTTTGACGATGCACGCCACCACGTGATTGCGAACCTCCTCCAGGAGATCCGCCGCAAGGCGAGTCGGCGCGACCCCCTTCTCGAGCGCCCGGCGCAGGGCGGAGAGCGCATTCGCCGGGTCTCGCTCCAGGACGGGATCGAGAACGTCCAGCAGGATCCGCCGGTCCACCAGATCGAGCACCGCACCCGCAGCCTCCTCTGAGATGGAGGAACCGAACCCGCTCACGAGACGGTCGAGCAGGGTGAGCGCGTCGCGCAGGCTGCCGTCGACCTCGCGGATAATCGCGCGCAGCACGCTCTCGGGGATTTCGATCGCCTCAGAGGCGACGATCTGGCGCAGACGCGAGAGCAGCTCGGAACCACCGAGGCGCTTCAGATCGAAGCGCTGCACGCGGGACAGGACGGTGACGGGGATCTTCTGAGGATCGGTGGTTGCGAAGATGAAGAGGCTGCGCGGCGGGGGCTCCTCGAGCGTCTTCAAGAGTGCGTTGAAGGCCGCCTGCGAGAGCATGTGGACCTCATCGATAATGAAGATCCGGTGCTTGCCCGGCGCAGCCGCATAGCGAATGCTGTCCCGGAGCTCGCGCACGTTGTCGACACCTGTATGGCTGGCGGCATCGATCTCCTGGACATCCAGGGAGGTGGAGTTGGCAATCTCCACGCACGGTGAGCAGCGGCCACAGGGCTTCTCCGTCGGCCCCTCGTCACAATTCAGCGAACGTGCCAGGATGCGCGCGATCGAGGTCTTGCCCACGCCCCGCGGCCCCGCCAGCAGAATGGCGTGGGAGAGCCGCTCCGAGCGGAGGGCGTTGGCGAGTGTGACGGTGACGTGGCTCTGGCCGACCACGTCGTCGAATGTCTGTGGCCGCCAGCGACGCGCTAGAACCTCATAGCTCATGGGGGGACCTACACCTCTGAGAACGTCCGTCTCCGCCGGAGATCGCTGGGCCGTTCCGGTCACCTGAGGCGCATCGCTACCGCTGCTTCCTTCCGGATCTGACGGAGTTCACGAACGCCACACCGACCGGGACCCAGCGATCACCGTCGGAGACGGACCCACTCAATCTACTCCCTCCTTCCGGACCCGTAAAGCAGCGCGGCTCGAGCGCAAACCGAACTCACGGATCCGCTGCAGGAACCGAAGCTAAAGGCCCTCCGCTGAGACGACGCAGCAGGATGGCGGCGATCGCCGCCCGCTCCGGAAGACTGCCCAGCACGACGAACTCCCCTTCGGTATGCGCCTTGCCTCCCCGCACCCCGATCGAGTCCAGCGTGGGGAGTCCCACCGCGCTCATGAGCGAGCCATCGGTTCCGCCTCCCGCATGAAGCGACGCCGGCGTAGCGAAGCCAAGCTCGCGCGCCACGTCCTCGTACTGCTGGAGCAGGTGCAGCGTGTCCTCGCTCGCCGGCTTGGGAGGACGGTGCAGCGCTCCCCAGAGCCGCGTCTGGGTGCCGTCCACGAAGACCTCCGCCGCCAGCTGCTCGAGCTGCTTGCGGATCTCTTCTCCGCGCTCCGCATCGTCATAGCGCACGTCCACCCACGCCTCCGCGTGGTCGGGCACGATATTCCGTTTCGTCCCGGCCTGAATGGTGCCGACATTGAGCGTGACCCCTCGTGTGTAATCCGTCATGGCCTCGATGCGCAGCACCTTCTCGGCCAGCTCGCGGATCGCACTTCGTCCTCGCGCGTGGTCGTTGCCGGCATGAGCCGCGACACCGACAACCTGCAGACGGAACTGACCGATGCCGCGACGCGAGCGGATCATTGCGCCATTCGGACGCGCCGGCTCGAACACGAAGCCGAAGTTCGCACGCCGCGCCTCGGCCTCGATCCGCTCCCGCGAGGCCGGGGAGCCGACCTCCTCGTCGGCGTTGAGCAGCACGGTCCATGCGGCAGCGTCCAGATCGCCGGTCTCCGCGAGCGCACGTAGCGCAAAGAGCATGACGACGAGGCCACCCTTCATGTCGGCGACCCCGGGACCCAGCGCCTGTCCGGCATCCTCCGGCGAGATGCGGAACTCCTGGAAGGGCGAGTCCGGCTCGAAGACCGTGTCGCAGTGGCCGACGAGCAGGAAGCGCGGGGCCTCCGGAGCGTCGGGGGAGGCCGGACGGCGCGCGACGACGAGCGGACCGCTGCGGCTTGCTGCACGATCAGGAAGACCGATCTCCTGCCCGGGCTCGATCGTAACCGCGAAGCCGAGCTCCGAGAGCGAAGCCGAAAAAAGCTTGGCGAAGCGCTCCAGACCCTCGCGATTCCAGGTGCCGGTATTGAGCTCGACCCAGCGTTCGAGCGTCTCGACCATCTCGGGCGCACGCGCGTCCAGGACCACCTTCAGCTCGATCTCTTCGGCCAGCAGCTTCGCTCGCGCGCTGGACGGAGCCAGCAGCCAGCCCGAGAGGGCCACGACGAGCGCCAAGCCGGAAAGCAGCCCGCCCATCGCTCTATAGGCCCGGGATCGGGATCAAGAGCACACGAACCCGCGAGCCGGGACGTTGTCCCGGCCCCCATTGGATTCGCAGCGCGAGACCCCGCAGCAGGCTCAGGCGCGTCACGCCCGCTTCCCTTCGGAGCGAAAGCACGGGACCGAGAAAGGGAAGCCGCACCAGTCCGAACTCCGCATGCTGTTCGGGGCCAACGGCGCGCGTCTGGAAGTCGAAGAGCGGCGTCAGACCGCCGGCGCGGTAGGCTTGGTTCCGGTCGGCGGACGCCCAGATCAACCCGCCCGCGGTTGAGAGGCCGTGTCTGTCGGGGTTGCGCTCGGAGCGCCCGAGCCACCCGTCGAGCAGGGACAGCTGATGCCCACGGTCGTGGTTGCGGAGCCGGAAGAGATGCCCTCCCAGGCAGGCCACCTCGAAGACCTGATCCAGCTGGCGAACGCTGAGGGGCCAGCGCAGCCAGCGCTCGAGCCCACTCTCCGGCGGCCAGTCGTCGGCGGGGTGCTCGATCCGGCTTGCGAGCAGTCGTGAGGCGGCCGCCTCCGCCTCGCCCGGGGCACCACCCTCGACGGCCGCAACCACGTAGCCCCGTTGTCGGATCGCGAAGGGCTGTGCGTCGCGGAGCTTGCGTCTCAAGAGCCGACGGTAGGTCCGCATGAAGCGACGTGCCTGATGGGGTCGATCCCAGACCGTGAGCCATCCCAGCATGGCGCCCGTCGGGCTCTCCCATACAACGTAGCGGTCCCCGTCCCAGCCCTCCGCCGCTCTCGCGGCCCGTCGCCCCAGGTGCTCGCGCAGCAGCACCTGGGTGGTCAGCATGCCCAGGCTCTCTTCGAAGACGGGCTCCCAGCCGGCCGGCGGCTCGGCCAGATGAACCGTCGCGGGGCGGTCGCGCCGGTCGATGTAGCGCTCGGGATGCAGAATCTGCTCGGTTGAATCGGGAAGGTCCCGAAACACGGCGTCCACCCCTTCCCAGCCGAACTCGGCGCGCACGGCCGAGACGAACGCCATGCCACGCAGGTACGCGAAGAACAGCTCCGCCCGGATCACGGCGGGTGCGTCGCGAAGCTGCTGGGCCTCCGGAGTGTCGCCGACCACGCCGAAGCGCTCGCCCAGTGTCGACACAACGGCCACGACGCGGCGACCCGCCGGAGCGGCCAGCGTAAGAGGCCATCCCACGCGCTGCCAGAGCAGGTGGTCGAAGGCGGCCAGCGTCGCATCCCCTTCCATGACCGCAACACTCGCGAGCCCTCGGTCGTTCTGCTGCTTGAACCGGTTCTGGATGGCCTTCAGGTCGAAGTGCTGGTCCTGGAGCGCGTGAACGAGCTCGTGCGCGATGACGAAGTTCATGAGCACCTCGGGCTGCTCTTCGCCCAAACCTGGCTCCGCTGTCTCCACAACGAAGAACTCGGACTTCCTGGGGTCGTAGTAGCCGGCCACCTGCGCCGAGTAGAGATCGAGGAGATACGACTTGAGATGCATCTCCTCCGGCAGCAGGCCGAAGAGCTTGTAGGCGCGCTCGGTCCCGTCGTCGTGGTCGCTCCACTCCTCCTGAATCAGCTCCTGGTAGGCGGCCCGGAGGCTGGGCTTGTCTTTCTTTCCGACGGGCACCGCGCTTTTCAGCTCCAGGCCGCGAACCCGAGACACCTCTGCCGCAATGGCCGCGGCGCGGGCCTCGAGGCTGTGGGTGGGAGGAGGCGCTTGGGGTAGGGTCGAGCAGGCGGCGAGCGCGAGGATCGGCCCGAGGGAGCGGACGAAAGCCCGAAAGCCCTGCAGCACGAACCAGACCTCCCAGAAAGAAAACCGCGCGATTCTACACAATCGGCGGCTGGGCCCCGTGGGACTCACAGCCGGCTGGACTTTTGGGACTGAACGGGAACCCGTAAACTCCTGAGACGATGAGACATCCGCGGGTCTCGGTCCCCATCATGCTCACCACGGCCCTGGTGGCCATCACGATCGCGCTGACGGTCGGCTGGCAGATCCTGGTGACGCGTGAGTTCCAGGCCCTGGCCGAGGGCTTCGCGGCCATCCACTGGGTGCTGGTGACGCTGGGCTCGCTCTTCTTCGTGCTCATCATCGCGCTGACGATCCTGCAAACCGTGTGGCTCGTGCGCGAGATCCGAAGCAATCAACGTCAGCAGAACTTCATCGACGCGGTGACGCACGAGCTCCACACGCCACTGACATCGCTCCGCCTCTACCTCGACACGCTACGCGCTCAGGAGCTCGAGCCGATGCGCAGACAGGAGTTCCTCGAGATCATGACCGAGGATCTCGACCGCCTCCAACGCACAATCGATCAGATCCTGCACGCCGCGCGCAGCGAGGTGAGGCGCATTCGCGGGGGGTCCGTGGATCTCGGCGCGCTGCTCCGCGACTGCGTGGGCGAGGCGCGCAGCCGCCACGGGCTCGAGGAGGACTGCGTGCGCCTCGAGCTGCCGGCGCGCGCGTGGGTGCGGGGCGATATCGAGCAGCTTCGCGTCGCTTTTCGGAACCTGATCGAGAACGCCATTCGCTACGCCGGAGCCAAGATTCACGTGGACGTCCGGGTCCGTGCCGCCTCGGGGCGCAAGCTCGAGGTCGAGGTCGCCGATCAGGGGCAGGGAATCCCTCCGAACACGCTCGGGCGTATCTTCCAGCGCTTCCAACGACTGTCGCACGAGACCGTGCGCGCCACCCGCGGCCTGGGCCTGGGACTTTACATCGTGCGTAACGTGGTTCGCGCCCATGGCGGCTCGGTACGCGCCGAGAGCGAAGGGGAAGGCAGGGGGAGCCGCTTCATCGTGACGCTCCCGGGGCAGCTCGATGGACACGCGCATCCTGCTGGTTGAGGACGAGGAGCACCTCGCCCGGGGTCTGCGCTTCAACCTCGAGGCGGAGGGCTATCGGGTCGAGGTCTTCGAGCGCGGCGAGCCGGCGCTGGAGCGGCTCGAGCGCGCCAGCGCACCGCCCATCGATCTGTTGGTCCTGGACATCATGCTGCCCGGGATCTCGGGCCTCAAGGTGCTGCGGCGCCTGCGCAAGGCGAACAACCAGCTACCGGTGTTGCTGCTCACCGCTCGGGACACGGAGCAGGACATCGTCGACGGGCTCGACATGGGCGCCGACGATTACCTAACCAAGCCCTTTTCCCTGCCGGTGCTGCAGGCCCGCGTTCGCACCCTGCTGCGTCGCGCTTCACACGCGGACGAGGAGGGGACCTTGCCGGGGCCTTTCCGGATCGGCGAGAGCCATGTGTATCCCGATCGCTTCGAGCTAGAACGCAATGGCGTGTCTATGCCACTTACCGCAAAGGAGCTGGGACTGCTGAGCTTACTCCAGGAGCGCCGGGGCTCAGCGGTGAGCCGCGGCGAGATCCTGCGGGAGGTCTGGGGCTTGCACCCGCAGACACGTACCCGTGTCGTCGACACCTTCATCCTGCGCCTGCGCAAGCTGATCGAGCCCGACCCGTCCCATCCGCGCTACCTGCTCTCCGTCCGCGCGTTCGGCTATCGCTTGATCGAAGAGCCAGGATCCGTTTGACATGGCTTTCGCGGGAGTCCATGTCGGACACGTCGTTCAGGGGGAGCGAGCCTACACATTAGAGGCCAAAACGCCTCATTATTCTCGCTTTCTTCACAATGCTCGACGGCGCGCGCGGCGCGGCCACGCCTTAGGACTATCCCTGCGCCCGCCCTTCGGTGTAGGCTGTGAGAGC
>DAOVBF010000060.1 GCA_030673955.1 Deltaproteobacteria bacterium | reverse complement strand
CACGTGGCGGCGACGCGAGGGCCCGCTCAGCTCGTCGATGCTGAGCGAGTAAGCGCGCCCCACGAGCTCGACGATCTCGTCGAGGCTGCGGGGTCGCCCTGGCACGTCGACGGCGCTGAGGGCCTCTAAGACCAGTTCAGGGGTCACCGGCTGTCGCAGCAGGGATGCGCGTGCGACGACCTGGTTCAGGCCGGCCAGGAGATCGCGCACGCTCTGGACCGGCCGGCAGGCGAGGGTCTCCAGACACTCCTCCGGGATGCGGACCCCACCCGCCGCGGCTTTTTCGCGCAGGATGGCTCGCCGCGTCTCGAGCTCCGGGGGCGTGATGTAGGCGACGAGGCCCGAGCTCATGCGCGACTTGAGGTTGGGGTCCAGCCCCGCGATCTCGTGGGGCGGAGAGTCAGCGCTCAGGACGACAGCCTTTCCGTGCGAGAGCAGATGATCCAGCGTGTGAAAAAGCTCCACCTGCGTGGCCCGCTTTCCGTTGAAAAACTGAACGTCCTCCAGAATCAGCACGTTCAGCGAACGGCGATAGCGCTGCCGCAGGGGCTCCATCTCGCCGCCCCGCATCGCCCGGACCACCTCGGTCGTGAACTCCTCGCTGGACCGATAGATGGCCCCGCCGCGTAGCTCGCGACGTATGGCTCGACAAAGGTGGGTTTTCCCGACGCCAGAGATTCCCGCCAGAATCAGCGGACTGCAGCGTCCCGCCTGCCCGCGAGCGACGGCGCGCGCGGCCTCGAGCGCAAGCACGTTGCACGGTCCCACGACGAAGCTGTCGAAGCTGGGATCCATTCTATGGACCGATGGCGGTGCCGCGCCCGCGGGACGCGATCTCCGCTCGGCCTCGGGTCGAGGGAGGCTCGCCACGGAATCGACCTGGTAGTCGATCCTGCGCACCTCCGGTGCGAGTTCTTTGATCAAAGACTCGTAACGCGCGTGAATCCAGTCCCGGCTGAAGCGGTCGGGACAGCGGATCACGAGAGCGTCGTCCTCTAGCGCTCCCTCGAGCGTCCGAAACCACGACCCGTACGCGGACGCTCCGATCCGCTGCCGCACGGCCTCACGGACGGCCTCCCACCCCCCTAATTTTGCCATTCTAGACGGTTTACCCCTGCTTTGAGCTGGTTTCAAGACCTGATTCGAGGGGCCGGACATTCACACGAGGCTGTCCTTCGCGCAAAGTCGATTCAGGGCGATTGCGTTTTCGCCCTCGCAGAAAAAAAACAGCTTCCTTCGGGGCGCGGGGGTATTCCCCGACGGGGACGGAAGGGTTCGGAATCTCCGCGTTCTCGGTGCGTGAGGTGCCGAAAACCGGTCTTCGTCAACAGCCGAGTGCACAGGAAACCCGGGAGCGAACGGGCACACCCGTGTGTGGAGTGATCTCAAAATTCCTGTAAATTTCAAAGAAATACATAGAATTTCATCGAATTTTATTTAGCGTTCTTGAGCCGAATTCGGAAGCCTTTGCGGTGCCTGGCGAATACGGATCAAACGCAAACAAACAGGACAACGTTCGAGCGGATCCATGCGCTCGCGCAGGCTACCGACGGGGAAACCATTTCCGGACATGTCAGTCAGGCTATACTTGCGGCGCCCCCCGGAGCAAGCCAGCTTGACCAAGAGGGAGCGCGAAGAGCGGCAGGCCGTCCTCGAGCAGCTGAGCAGCGACGCGCAAGTGCTCGCGGCCTACTTCCGCCTGGAGCTGCAGACAGTGGAGGCGGAGAGCGCCCAGGTGAAGCGCCGCTACGGCGTGTGCTACTCGGACGGAAGCATTCGCATCCGTCTACGCCACGCGCGCACAGGGCGGCTGCTCAAGTACTCAGGTCTGATCGACACCCTGTGCCACGAGCTCGCGCACCTGCGCTACTTCGACCACGGGGTGCGTTTCCAGCTCTTCTATCGCAGGATCCTGGAGCATGCGCGGCGCGTCGGAGTGTATCGGCCCGGCCGCCCGCCTCGCCCCGAGCCCACCGCGCGCGCTCCGCTCGCGCCCCGGGCTCGCGCTGCGCCTCGGCCGGTTCAGCTGGAGCTCTTTCCCGGGTAACGGCCGGCAGAGCCGGTCTCGAGCTCAGCTCTCGGCCGCGGTACCTGCGAACTTGTCGTACTCGTCGAGCGTGTTCGGGCCCTCGACCACGATGGCGCTGACGTCGTCGAGCGCGATGGCCTTGTCCAGAACCTGCTTCACGAGCTCGCAGACGGTGAGTTCGTCGTACTCGGATAGCGCGTCTTCCAGCGCAGATTCTTCCAGAGAAATCGTAACGTTGAGCTTAATATCGATCGGCATAGCGCTTTAGGTCTCCCGCCAAGCGTGGTCTGGGGAGGCGGCGAGTGTAACGCAGCGGAATTGGAACGCCAGAATTATTTTCAAGTGAGAAACCCTCGATTCTGAAGGGGTTTCCGATTTGACGCCCGCCTCGCGCTGCCGCACGCAGGGCTTTAGCCCCAGGGGGGCAATCTCCGCCGCGACGGCGCGTGGGAGATTCGCCTCAGCCAGCCGGCTTGGACCCGAGACGCGCCGTTTTCTGGAATTTGACAGGGGTCGGGGTCCTCTTACCCTTGGCCGGGTCTTTCCGACGCAGGAGGCCCGGTGAAAAAAGTCGGCTGGATCTTTGTGCTCGCCCTCGGGATCCTCTTGATTGCGTGTGATCGCGCCGTGTTGCCGTATGTGCCCGCCGAGGAGGAGCCCCCGCCTGCGAGCCGGCCGGTGCGTATCCCGGGTCTCGAGAATCCGACACCTCGCGGGCGCCGAGGCGCGCCCGTGCCCGCGAGGAGGTCCATCCGCGGCACGGTGCGCCTGGGTCCAGGGATCGCTGCCCCTGGCGAGGGCGCGCTCTTCGTCATCGCGCGCTCGCAGGGCGGGGGACCGCCGCTGGCCGTAAAACGGCTCCCGCTCGGTCCCTTCCCGCTCAGCTTCGAGATCGGCCAGCAGGACGTCATGATGCAGGACACCGCGTTTCTGGGTCCCGTTCTGCTCTTCGCCAAGATCGATCGCGACGGGAATCCCATGACCAGCAGCCCCGCTGACCTCACGGCCCAAACGTCCCAGCCTGTGGAGCCTGGAGGGACGGGCGCGGAGCTGGTGCTGCAGCGCACGGGGGGATGAGGAGCGCTCAAGCTTGCGCGCTCGAGCCACGAGGGAATAGGCAGGGATGGAGCCCGAGTCGCTGCATATCCAGCGGGAGGCGGGTGTCGAGATCATCGTGGCGATCGACTCGACGGCTCGCGGGCCCGCCCTCGGGGGCTGCCGCTGGCGCCCCTACGCCAGCTCCGATGCGGCACGTCGCGACGCGCTCGACCTCGCGCGTGCCATGACGCGCAAGGCCGCGCTGGCCCGGCTGGCCCTGGGCGGCGGAAAGAGCGTCGTCGTCGGGGATCCGCGTGAGCGAACCAGGGAGCAGCTTCTGGCCGTGGGCAGCTTCGTGGACACCCTCGAGGGCCGCTACATCGCTGCGGCGGACATGGGAACCGGCGAGGAGGAGATGGCGGTGATTGCCGAACGCACCCAGCATGTCGCGGGACTGCCCCGCCGTTTGGGTGGCTGTGGAGACCCCGGTCCCTTCACGGCGGCGGGTGTTCAGCTCGCGATGGAGGCGGCGCTGGCCCATCTGGGCCGTGCGCTCGAGGGGGCGAAGGTCGCGATCCAGGGCGTTGGCCACGTCGGCTCGGTCCTGGTGGAGCGACTGCTCGACGCGGGCGCCTCGCTCGTGGTCGCGGACCCCAAACCCAAGGCACTCCAGGACCTGCCGGAGGGGGTGCAGGTGGTCCCGCCGGAGGAGATCACCGCGCTGGAGTGCGACGTCTTTAGCCCCTGCGGACCGCCCGCGGTGATCAACGCACGCGTCGCCGGGGAACTTCGTTGTCGAGTGATCTGTGGCGGTGCGAACAACCCCCTCGAGCGCATTGAGGTTGCGGAGCAGCTCGCGGCGCAGGGTGTCCTGTATGTTCCGGACTTCCTGGCTAACGCGGGGGGGCTCATTCATCTCGCGGTGGCCCTCGAAGGCGGCGATGACGCGGCCTCGCGTGAGCGGCTGCGCGTGATCGCCGAGAACCTCGAGGAAGTGCTGGCCTACGCGGAGGCCGAGCACGTGAACCCCGCCCTTGCCGCGGAGCGGCTCGCGCTAGCCGCGCTCACACTTGGCGACCAGGTGTAGGATCTTCGGCGAGACGAGGTCGCGATCCCAGTCCAGCTCCGGATCGACCTGCCGCAGGGCGCGGTAGCTGTCACAGGCAGCGTTAACCTGCTCGAAGGCTGTGTACACGAAGACCAGGTGCTGAAGCAGCAGCACCTGTTCGGCTCGACTCCCCTTGGCGAGCACCTGCGGGCGCAGCTCCTCGAGCTCTTCTAAGGCCTGGGCGTAGCGGCCGTCCAGGTAGGTGTTTGTGGCGCGTCGCAGCGGCTCCTCGAAGCGGTGAGATTCCGGCTCGGGCGGCGGCGAGGCGACCTCGGGGGTTGCGGGCTCTGCGGCCGGCGGGGCGGCGACCTCGGGCGGGGGCCCCAGATCCGTGAGCGGCACGCGTACCTTGAAGCCCGCGCGGAGTCGTCTGGGATCCTTGACGTGGTTAAAGCGCGCCAGCGCGACCGCACGTCCCGGATGGCCATAGAAGCGCCGCGAGACCGCGGCGAGCGTGTCTCCCGATCCGAGGGGATAGGTGAGCAGGACGCCGATCCGGAGCTTCTCCCCCACGCGCAGGCGTGCGTCGGCGCTGCCGGCGCTCTGCTCGGCAAGTCTTCTGTGCAGCGAGGCGTCGCCCCAGTAGCGCAACGCCAGGGCGGACCAGCTATCCCCCGCTACGACGCTGTGCTCGTCCACCACGGGGACGCGCAGCTCGCTCCCCGCCCGGATCACGGAAGACGCCAGCCCGTTGTAGAAGCGGATCACGTCGGCGCGGCCGGCGTCGCCGTAGTAGGTCTGCGAGATGTCGCCGAGGGTTTCGTTCGGCGCAACGCGGTGGGTGAGCTCTCCAGCCGCCGCGGGCGCTGCGGCGAGGAGGAGCAGCTGCAGCAGTAGCGCGAACGACGTCACCGGGCCGCCGGCCTCTGGAACATATGACGCACCACGCGCCGTTCACCGGGCTTGACCTCGAGGCTCTTCCGCACCTCTCCGTAGCGGGGATGGCGAAAGACCAGCTCATGCTGGCCGGGAGCGAGCTCAACCGGCTCGGCCCGCGGCGTGAGAAACGGCGGCAGCTCGTCCACCTGAATCTCGGCCCAGGGGTGGACGACAAAAGCGACCTCGGCGGGCTCGCCTCGCACGATGGGTGGCGGCTTTGGCGTCGGAGGCCGCACCGCGGAGACGGGGGGCAGTGATTCGATCTCGGTGGGCTCGGCTTGCTCGTCCGAAGAGCCGCCCAGACGGATCAGGAGAGCCAGGATGACGAGCCCAGCCGCCGCGGCGGGTAGAGCGAGTCGAGGCATCCGGGGGATGCGCGCTCGAGCGGGGTGGGGAGGTGGCTCGGGCTCCGGCAGCTCGGGGGTCTTGGTCCGCAGCATTCTGACGTCCCAGAACCAGGTGGCGATCGTTATGCGGGAATCCGCTGCAGTGCGGGCCTGAGACCGCTCCAGGGTCCGACGGATCGCGGCCAGCTCGGGTCGGCGTGACGGGTCCTGACTGAGGCAGCGGTGGATGAGCCGAGTCAGCCGAGGCCCTACGCCCACGAGCAGGCGCCGACCTTCCGCGGGTGCACGCCCGGTCAAGAGCTCGTAGAGCACGGCACCGAGCGAGAACACGTCGACCTGCGGGTCGATGCTTTTGTCGTGACGCAGCTCGGGAGCGGTATAGGGTGTGGGCTCCGGCGGGCTCGGCGGCTCGGCCTCCCCCAGCTGTCTCGCCGTGGCCAGCCCCGTCAGCTTGACCTCGCCCCAGCGGCTGAGCAGCACGTTCTCGGGGCGCAGGTCGCAGTGGAGGATCCCCCGCCGGTGAAGCTCCTCCAGGCCCCGGACCATCTCGAGCGCGATCCGCGTCGCGATCCGCGGCGGGACTCTTCCAGTGCGTTCGAGCACGGCCCGCAGGTCCGCACCGTCCACGTGCTCCGTGACCAGGTAGTGATCCCCCCGATGCGCGAAGAGATCGAAGACCTGAACCACGTTGGGGTGGAGCGCCTGCGCGCCGAGCCGCGCCTCACGTCGGAAGCGCTCCATGATCCCCGGGCTCACGAGCAGGTCGCGCCGCAGCTTGCGCAGGGCCACGTTGCGCTCCAGTCCGGGCTGCCGAGCCAGATAGAGATCGCCCGCCGCCCCGCTCGAGATCTTCTCCGCAACCACGATGCTCCCGATCGCGGTCCCGCTGGGGATCGTCATGCTCGCTCTGATCCTCCGCTTTGGAAGCTGGGAGCGTCAGGAGGGTTCGAGCAGCAGAGGCAGGGGCTGCTGCGCCCGCCGGTCTATGCGCCGGACCGGGGCTCGACCACGTACGAGAACAACAGCGTGCCCAGCTGGAAACGGTCCCCCGGCTTGAGAGTTGCCATCTCCACCGGACCTCCGTTCAGGCAGGTCTCGGCTGCATCGGTCAGGCTGCGGAGGCGAAAGCCCCCGTCGGCGAACTCTAAAACCGCGTGCTCGCAGGCCAGGCTCTCGTCGTCGCACGCGAGGTCCACGCCCGGGCCCCTGCCCAGGGAGACCCTGCGCTGGTCAAGCACGTACTCCATCCCGGAAGCTCCCCCAGACAGCACGATAATGACGGTGCGGAAGTTCGCAAGGAAAACCTCGAAAGCGTGCGCGTCCGAGTCGCTCCAGGACTCTGCTTCCGTCCACGCTCGGGGGGAGCGGCGCCGGGGCATGGAAGACACGCCCTAAATATCGGCGTGGAGCGCGAGCTGCTTAATGCTGCGTTCTCAGGGGCGGACGACGCTGGCCGGAAGTGCCCGGTAGAGCCAGTAGGCCACGAGGTAGTCGAGCCCCGTGTACTCGGTTTCGGGGGAGTCTCGCGGCTCCAGCCGGTAGGGGCTGGATTTCCACTCGAAGGAGCTCACGGGCCGGAGCTCGATCGGCACCAGGTTGCGGGCCCGAGGCCGGAACTTGCGGCCGGGGAGCCAGCGGCGCGGCAAGCTCGCGAGCGCGGGATCCGGGGCCAGCGCGCGCTTCTCGAGGGGAAAGTCCTCGAGAAGTGCCCGGGCGGCAGCCAGGGCCGGCTGCTCGCAGGAGGGCGGTTCGATGCTGCAAAGCACGCTGCTGAAGTAGGCGTTCTCGTCCTTCCGCACCCGGAGCCAGGTGCGCAGCATCCCGTGCCTCAGGTCCGCCAGTGCGGGGTCCTGGGTCCGACGCGCGAGCGGGATCAGCACACGGTAGAGGTTCCACGCCATCAGGTCATTCGAGTGGTTCGTGATGCCCAGGATGCGAAGGTTTGTGCGACGCGAGCGGGCCACGACGCGATCGCGGTCGCGAAGCCGATCGCGCTGACGGCTCCAGCGCGGATCGGGGTCGAGCTCGGCCGCCAGGGCGAAGACT
>DAOVBF010000210.1 GCA_030673955.1 Deltaproteobacteria bacterium | reverse complement strand
AAGGTCAAGCTGGCGCGGTTTGGCAGCCAGGAGGCGCGGGGCCTGCTCGTGCGCGACCGCAACAGGATCGTCGCGTCCGCCGCGATTCGGAGTCCGAAGGTCAGCGATGTCGAGGTGATGCAGTTCGCCAAAGCGCGAAATATTTCGGACGAGGTTCTCCGATTCATCGCGAACAACCGAGAGTGGACGAGGAACTACCAGGTCCAGCTCTCCCTCGCAACCAACCCCAAAGCCCCCCTCGCAGCCGCAATTAAGTTCCTCAACTATCTGACCGATCGAGATCTCAGGAACATCATGCGTAGCCGTGATGTCCCGAGCCCTGTGGCACAGCAGGCAGGTCGAATCCTGAGTCGCAAGGGTAAGATCTAATGGGTCAGCTCAATCGCGAAGCACAGGAGATCAAGGCCAAGATCGTCTACTTCGGATCCGCCGGCGCTGGGATGACCGCCAACCTCGATACCATCCACCGGAAGCTGAAAAAGACGCACCGTGGGCAGTTGCGTGTCTCCCAAGTCCCGAAAGACCCGAGCGCGGCTTACGAGGTCTTGCCCGTGGAGCTCGGGACGGTGCGTGGCTTTGCCACGTCGATGCAAATCTACACCGTTCCTGGCGGACCGAACCATGCAGCCATCCGACGCCGAATCCTAGAGGACGTGGACGGCATCGTGTTCGTTGCGGACCTACGGCCGGAGCGCCACGACGCGACTTTGGTGGCCCTAGAGGAGCTTCAGGAACACCTCGGGAGCTACGGGCGCAGACTGGACGAGCTGAGCGTGATTGTCCAGTACAACCGCCGCGACCTCGTAGACGAGAGTGCGCTTGATGCGCTGCATCGGCGCATCGGTTTGAAGCCCGCCGCTTTCTTCGAGGCCGTAGCGACCGAGGGAAGCGGCGTCCTTCAGACACTCACAACGCTTTCCAAGCTGATGCTCGCGGAAATCCGACTTAAAGCGGAGTCGGAGGTGGCTACGGCGGCCGCGCCCCCGCAAACGCCCCGCGCGCAGCGAGGGCTGGAGCTACCCGGGAAAGGTTTCCGAATCGAGAGCGCCGGCCCGGCCCAAGGCACCGATGCGGAGCTGCAGGTGCCGATCCGGCTCATCGATGAGGCTTCGGGCCGTCGGCTCGAGTTCTCTCTGCGCCTGACCCTCGGCGAAGCCCCGGAATAGCGCCGTGCGGAAGCGCCTCGCCATCGCTGGTCACGCCGAGGAAGGCCTCTCTCTCATTCCCCTGCTGGAGGCCAATCCCGACGTCGAGGTCTTTGCCATCTTGAGCGAGGATCGGGAGGCCGTCCTCTCGGGGCTGCGCCACGTCGAGCCGGGGCTCGACTCACGCTTTGCGCAGCAGGTGACGAACGACGCGGAGGCCGTCCTGCAAGCGCCAGGACTCGTGGCCATCATCGATGCGGATCCTGCTGACGCGATCCAAGACATCCTGAGCGAGGCTCCCGAGCGGGGCATTCAGGTGACGACACCACTTATCGCGAAGCTTCTGTACGCGTTCGGGCCGGTGGATGCCACACGCAAGCCCGACCTGCTCCAGACGCTGGGGGAGATCCTCGAGTCTTATAACCTCACCGTCGATCGTCGAGGTCTGCTGAACCGCATCTTGCAGATCGCCGTGGGCGCCACTGGAGCCGATCGCGGCTCGCTCATGCTCGTCGATCCGACCGACGGCTGCTTGACGGTGGACGTGGCCATCGGGATCGAGAAGGAGCTCATCCAGAAAATTCGCATTCGACCGCGCGAAGGCATCGCGGGACGAGCTCTCTATGACCGGCGAGCCATTCTGCTGAAGGGAAAGGCCGATCGGCAGAAGTACAACATCGCACGGGAGCGGGACGACGTGGAGTCCGCGATCTCGGCGCCCCTCATCCATGAGGAACAGGTGCTCGGTGTTCTCAACCTTTCGCATACGCGAGAACACGGCGTCTTTGCCGAGCAGGATCTCGACTTCGTACAGCAGCTCGCCCGCATCGATGCGAAGATCATCGCGCGTGCGGAGGAATACCACGCCCTGCTGCGCGACTCCGCGCGGCTGCGCGCGCAATCGGAGGTTCGAACGATCCTGGGCGAGCCCGAGCCGTTGCATCAGCGACTATCAAAGGTTTGTGCTCACGTCGCCTCCGAATTGAAGGGCGGCGTCTGCCATCTGTTTCTGCACGACCGGGATCTCGACGTGCTCATCCTGCATGCTTCGTCCAGCGCGGTGGATCGGCTGGCCTCGCCCATCCGGCTTCGGCCGGAGGAAGGGATCCACGGCTGGGTGGCGCGATCCCGCAAGCCCGTCGTGCTATCGCGGCGAATCGACCGGATCCAGGTTTGCTTCGCGGTGCTGCCGCTCCTTGCGCGCGAAGAGTTTCTGGGCCTGCTCTCCTTGGAGGGCACCGATGGGGCAGATCGGCCGGAGATTCTGCACGAGAAGATCACGGCCCTCGCCCAAGCGTTGAGCGACGAGCTCCATGACGCCCTGCGGGAGCTCCGCATGGAACGGGAGAGTACCCAGACCGCCGCCATCACGGAGTTCGCCTCGCGCCTGCGAAACTGCACGGAGTCGTCCGAGCTCTTCCGCCTGGTTACGAGCTCAGTTGCAATGATTCTGGAGGCCGAGCACGCGGTGCTCCGTCTGCAGGATCCGGACTCCGGGCGCTTTCAGATCCGCTCCTATTTCGGCTCTGCGGATACCGATGCACAGGCACAGCTCTTCGCGCTCGAAAAAGAGCTTTCGATCGAATCGATCAAGGAGCGCACGTCACTTCGTATCGTCGATCTCGAAACCCGCGGAGATCTCGACTCTTACCGTACGGAGCTACGAAGCGCGCTGGTTCAGCCCCTGAAGCGGGAGGAGCGCGTGATCGGTACGCTTTCTGTACTGGGCAAAGTTGTGCAGGACGCGCTCGCGGGAGAGAGCTTCAGCAAGGAAGACCAGACGGTTCTCGCGCGTTTCGTGGAGCACATGATGCAAGCGCTCGAGCAGATCCAGGAACGGGAGCGGGCCCGGCATCGTCAGCGCTTCGATGAGCTCACGGCACTGCCCAACGCGGCGCATCTGCGGGAGCGCCTCGACCAGGAAATCGTCCGCTGCAGTGTTCGAGGACGGACATTCGCACTGATCCGCATCCAGATCGGAGGACTCTCGGGTCTGCTCGGGCAGCAACAAGCAGCGGAAGGCGACCGCCTGGTCATGTCTATCGCCCAGGAACTGCGCGGTGGCCTGCGTGAGTTCGACGTCCTCGCACGTACGGCGCTCGATACGTTCGAGATCTTGGTCCCAGAGCCGGATGCAGAGGTCTCGGCATTGCTCGGTCCACTGGCGAGGCGTGCACGTGACGCCATCAGGCGGGAACCCGACCCCTCGCTGAATGATCGTCTCAGTCTCGAGTTCGGCTACGCGCTCTTCCCCGATGAGGGGCAGACCGTAAGAGCCCTACTCGACCGCGCGCAGCAGCCGCGTATTACGAGCGACTGAGTCTTGCGGGTCCCGGCGCAAGGCGGCTTGCGCCACCCGCTCTCCGCTCGCCTTCGGCTCGCTGCGCGCCCCTTCGGGGCTTGCACTTGCGGGTCCCGGCGCAAGGCAGCTTGCGCCACCCGTTCTTCGCACCGCTTCGCGGTGCTTGCAGTAGCGCGACCCTGCTCTAGGACCTGTT
>DAOVBF010000097.1 GCA_030673955.1 Deltaproteobacteria bacterium | reverse complement strand
CGTTGCCCATCACGGTCCCGGCCCAGTCGCTGTACGAATCTTCCTGCTCAGTCGCCCGGTAGGCCGGAGCCCGAAATCCGTCCACGATCGGATCCAAGGGCTGCCCATGCTGATTGAGAGCGCTCTCCAGGGGAGCCCCCCTCGGCTGGGTCGAATCGCTCTCGCTGATCGCCGCGCCATGCGCGACAAAAGGCAGTCCCGTAATGAGCAGTAGCGCGAGACCACTCCATGAATGCCGCGTTTCCATCGTCAACCTCCACTCTGCAAGAACCCGATCCCAATTAAAGGGCAGCTTCTCCGAGCCAGCCAGCCAGCACCATCCTGGGGTCGAGGGGGTGTCGGAGCAGCAGGCCGAATCAGAAACCGCTCCGCATCGAGCGCCGGGCGCGTTATGCTGGTCGCATGTCAGAGTACCTGCCCCTGCGGCCAGCCCCCTCGGCCCGCCGCTGGTTCGCGGCGCCGTTCCAGCGGTCAGCCGGAGCGGATCTGGCCGAGAACGCCAGACCTCGCATCTACATCGCGCCGCTGGACTCGGCGGCGGACCGCCGGGTGCTGCTCGCGAGCCTCGCCGAGGCCGGCCTCGCCCCCCCGCGCTGGGTGCCCACGCGCCGTTCGCGCGTCACGAAGGACCGTCTGTGTGCGGCGTTTCTGGGGGGTGAGCCCGTGCTCGTGCCGATCGTCCCGCCTCGCAAGGGCCCGGACCGACTTGCGCGACTGATCACCTGGGCCCAGCGGGAGGGCCAGGAGGTGGACCTCGTCCCGGTGGAGGTGCTCTGGGGACCGGTCGGCCGGACGCCCTCGCTCTGGAACCTCCTGCTCGGCAACCCCTACGAGCCGCCCGAATGGGCCCGCTGGATCCGCGTCGGCAAGAAGGGACAGGTCCGGGTCATCCTCGGAGCGCCGGGTACCCTCTCCACGCTCCGGGCGGACGCGCCCCATCCCAACGACAGCTTGGCGCTCTCTGCGTTCATTCGTGAGCAGGCCGTCAAAGCTCTCTCCCAGACCGAGCGGCAGGTGCTCGGCGATCGCTACAAAGTGCCCCGCTTCGTGGTAGAGCAGATCCTGTGGGAGGCCGAGTTCCAGGACCGCGCCGCCGCGGCCGGGGCGTCGATCGGATTGACGCACCCCGAGTCCTTTCGCCGCGCGGAGCGCGGTCTACGGGAGCTCGCCACGGGTCACAACCTCTTCTACATGGAGCTCTTTGACCGTTTCGCCCGCTGGCTCTATACACGCGTGTACGAGTCGGAGCTGGCGGTGGAGCGCCACGAGCTCGAGCGCTTGCACGAGCTCGGCCGCCGGGCGGCACTCGTCTTCATCCCCTCACACAAGAGCAACTTCGACCACCCGGTCATGTACCACCTGCTCTTCACGTCGGGCTTCCCGCCGCCGCACACGGCTGCCGGGATCAACATGTCCTTCTTCCCGATGAGTTGGATCCTTCCTCGAACCGGGGCCTACTTCATCCGCCGCTCCTTCCAGGACGATCCGATCTACAAGGAGTGCTTGCGCGCGTTCATGACCTATCTGGTGCAGCGGCGCTTCCATCAGGAGTTCTTCATCGAGGGCGGGAGGACGCGCTCGGGAAAGCTGCTGCCGCCGCGCTACGGGCTCCTGCGCTATGTCGTGGAGGGAAGCCGCAAGATCGACGTCCGCGACGTGTACTTCATCCCCACCGCGATCACGTACAGCCAGCTCATGGAAGTCGAGAGCTACGTACGCGAGCAGCTCGGCGAAGAGAAGGAACGCGAGAGCTTCATGTCCCTGGTGCGGATGATCCGCTCCATGCGTCGCCGCAACCTGGGACGGGTGCACATCCGCTTTGCGGAGCCGATCGCGTTCCGTGACCACCTGGATCGCTCGGGGGACGATCGGCTAGTCGTGGAGAAGCTCGCCTTCCAGATCGCGAATCAAATCAACGCGGTGACCATGCTCACCCCGGTTTCGGTGGTGTGCACCGTGCTGCTCAGCGCGGGTCGCCAGGCTCTCACACTGCCCGAGCTAGAGACGGAGACGCAGCGCGTCTTGGACTACGCCGGGGAACGGGGTATCTCCCTGGCACGGGAACTCGAGCAAGGGCCCAAGGTGACCGTCGCGGTCGCCGTGGAAGCGCTGCACGGGTCCGGGTTTCTCGAGATCTACGACAAGGGCATCGAGCCGGTCTATTCCGTGTCGGAGTCAGCGCGCAACATCGCCTCGTACTACCGCAACACGATCATCCACTTCTTCCTGGTTCGGGCCATCACCTCACTCGCGCGGACGGCTGCAAAAGGAGGAAAGAGTGTCGAGAGCTGGGCGCTTCGACTCCGGGAGCTTCTGAAGTTCGACTTCTTCTTCAGCGAGCGGGATGCGTTCGGGGCCCAGGTGGAGCGGGAGGAGCAGAGCCTCACGAGAGAGGAGCAAGCCGGTGTGCCAGCCATGGGCGCGGCGCGACCGCGCATCCTGCTGGATTACCTGGAGAGCTATTTGGTGGTCACCCGGACACTGCTATCGCTGCCCGAACCTCGCTCGCCCCTGGCGCAGCCCGAACTCCTGCGCCGCTGCCACGCCGTGGGGCGCCAGCTCCTTCGCCAGGATCGGGTGCACGCCCCGGAGCTGCTGTCGAGCGTGAACTTCCGCAATGCACTCAAGCTCGCCGAGAATCTTGGCGCGGTGGAGCACTCTGCCAAGGGCTACCTTCCGGGCGACCGCGAGGCGCTGAGCGCGCTCGCTGAAGACCTGGAACACCTGGCCCGCCTCGCCCGCAAGTAGAGAAGCCGCTCGCGGATCGTCGTCGTGGTCCGAGGTCCCACTCCGAGCGGGGCTCACCCAGCCAAGAAGACAAGAGCGGGAGCGCTGGCAAGGGATCCCCCCCAGCACTCCTCACCTGCGCTCCCACTCTCCCATGACCTTTACCGGGAAAGCGTTCGGGGGCTGGGTTCTTTAATCGGCAACTGCCAGGCCGACTTAAGCAACTTTTGCACACGCGACCGACCGTTCGCGGCGAGCCCGGTGCTTGCTGTCGGGATCTGGGCGCTCCTGTCCGCTCCCTCAGGCGCCCGGGGACGCGAATGGATACGCGGCGAGACGCGTGAGCACGCCACGAAGCGTGCGCTCGAGAGCGCGGCGCACCAGGAAGCCGGTGCCGGGAATCCATGGCCGGAACTCGACCCTCCAGGTGAGCCGCGTACCGCTCTCATGCGGCTCGAAGCTCACCTCCCCATGATGGTCCCGGAGGGGGGCCCCCGCCGTGAGCCGGTACGCCATGCGTTTGGGCGGGTCGAAGGCGGTGATCTCCTCCTCGACAGCGAGCCCGCTCTGCCGGACGACCCGGATCGCCCCCAGACCGTTCGGAGGCGGATACCCTTCCTGGCGTAAGACCACTTCGGCGATCCCCGCCCAATCCGACCAGCCTTCGTGCGCCGTGAATACATCCCAAACCGCTTGGGGCGGAGCCGGAATCTCTCGGGAGAGCTCGATTCGTTGCATGGGTGGCAATGATACTCTCCTGGCTACCCTCTGGGCGCAAGGAGGAGCAGCCGTGGTGCGAAGCCAGCTCCGTGCGCGTGGGCGGCGATTCCGCGCGATGGTCTGGATGCTCGTGGCCCTCTGGGTCCCTTCCGCTACCGCCTCGGGCGCCCCCGACATGGACGGCGCGATCGAGACTCTCGTCGCCGGTCCGCTGAAGGTCGCCGGCGATGCGCTCGGGGGCGTCGGCTTGGCGGGGGCAGCAGGCTGCGCGGCCGCCGGGGATCTTCTGTCCCTCGCGGATGCAAATCCCCTGACGCAGCCGCTCCTGAGAGGCGTCGCGAGCCGCACGGTTCATCGCCTCGCCCTCGCACTCTCCTGGACCTCGACCGGATTGCTCGAAGGTCTTCGGGGCGAGGACATCGAGCGGCTGCCCGAGGCGTCCGCGACCTACCTGGTCGCCGCACGCGGAGTGGGCCGACTCGACACTTTTGTGAGTGGTGTCCGGGCCCTGGGTCTCGCGTTCCATGACGGCCTGATCATCCCACCGCTCGTGATCTTGCATCTCGCCGGGGCGCAAGAGATGGTAGAGCGGCTTTCGCGCAGGCAGGAGGAGGCACGAATCGATGCCCTCGGCCCGACGGCCCTCCCCCCAGAACCGGAGCCCTAGACCGAACTATGTCTTAAAGGTGTTGACGCCTCGGAGATCTTAAAGGGGATGGTCAACGGGTGTTTTCTCCTAGGATTTCGTTGGAACCAACAACGAAAGGAGAAGGCCCGATGACCCTCGAGGACAGTGTACAGGCTTGCGACTGCGGGTAATGCGCCGCGCGGAGGAACTGGAGAACGTCAGCGCCGCCTGCCGCGAGCTGGGGATCTCGAGGTCCCTGTTTCTATCGATGTAAACAGCGTGTGGAGCGCTAAGGCGCCGACGGGCTGCATCCGCGACGTACCCACGCCCGGCGGGGGCGACCGCCGGAGATCCCCGCCCACCTGGAGCGCACCGTGATCGGGCTGGCCCTGGTGCGGCCTGGCGGCGCGTAAAGGATCTCGCCGAGCACCAAGAATTCATAGCCGACCGCGATCAGTGTGGATTCGGCATCGGAGTGATCCGAGTCCCCGAAGATCCAGACTCCGTTTTCCGAGGCTTGTAGTCCGCGCACAGCATCCGTCATCTGGTATAGAATCCTGTATCCATCCGAGGAGGCTTCGATGAGACTCTACGAATACACGATGGCACCCAACCCCCGCCGCGTACGCGTGTTCCTGTCCGAGAAGGGAATCCAGGTCCCCACCGTGCAGGTCGACATCGCGAAGGCCGAGAACCGCGAGCCCGAGTTCCTCGCCAAGAACCCGCTAGGAACGCTCCCCGTTCTGGAGCTCGATGACGGCACCTATCTCGCGGAGTCGATGTCGATCTGCCGCTACTTCGAGGAGCTTCAGCCCGACCCGCCGCTCTTCGGCACCGGTGCGAGGGAGCGCGCCCTCGTCGACATGTGGCATCGGCGCATGGAGATCGAGGTTTTCCTGCCGATCGCGGGCTGCTTCCGCAACACACACGATTTCTTCAAGGGTCGTCTCCCGCAGGTCCCCGAGTACGGCGAGGTCTGCAAGCAAACCGCCAACAAGCGACTCGCGTGGCTCGACGATGTGCTGGCGGACCGCGAGTTCATCGCCGGCGACCGCTACACGATCGCCGACATCACACCCATGGTCGCGATCGACTTCGGCCGCATCACCGATATCCGCATCCAGCCCGAGCAGAAGAACCTCGCGCGCTGGCACCAGGCGGTCTCGAATCGTCCCAGCGCCAGAGCCTGACACTGCGGGTCCCGGCGCAAGGCAGCTTGCGCCACCCGCCACAACGACCCGGTTATCGGCGGGCGAAGCCCGCCTGCCGGGACGGCGCGTGACTTCGTACGCGCCTTCGCTCGGCTTCGCCTCGCTGCGCGCGACGCTACCGCGCCGCTTGCGGCAGCGGGTCCCGGCTGAGGTGCGTTAGAACTGTCGGTCGTCCCACCAGGGGTAGAAATCGGGCATATCCTTGCTCGGTCTCATCGTGAAGCTGGGCTTGCGCTTCTCGAGAAACGAGGCGACCCCCTCCCGCGCGTCGGCGGACGCGCCCATCGCGAAGATGCCACGCGAGTCGATCCGGTGGCCCTCCATGGGATGGTCCGCCC
>DAOVBF010000134.1 GCA_030673955.1 Deltaproteobacteria bacterium | reverse complement strand
AGCTCGATGCGCCCGCCCCGATGGATCCCCGCGACGGGGCTGTGGTGGCCCCCTGGCACAAGGAAGCGGTGCTGGAGCACATCGACGCCGTCGTCGAACGCAGCGCGCGTCTCGGCGCGGTTCGCTCCGAGACGGAGATGGAGGGGAAGCTCAGCCAGATCACGGTTGGGGACCTGCTGCAGCTGTTCCAGATGAACCACAAGAGCGGGACGGTGCGCATCACCCGGGAGGGAGCCTCCGCACCCGACTCCGTGCTGCTGTGCGGGGGACAGGTCGTGGACGCCAGCGGGGCGCTGGCGGACGGCCGCAGCATCGTCGGCGAGAAGGCGCTCTTCCGCATCCTCAGCTGGGAGGAAGGTCGCTTCGAGTTCGTGCCGGGCGAGACGCCGGAGGGCGGACGCATACGCAAGCCTATGCGCGCGCTGCTCCTCGAGGGCCTGGGCCAGCTCGATGAGTGGGAGAAGCGGCGGCATGAGCTGCCGGCGAACGATGCGCGGCTGCGTCTGCAGATCGCACGCGAGCGCCTGCCCGCCGGCGTGCACCCGCGCACCCTCGAGGTCCTCGACGCCGTGGAGACCGGTGGCCGCGTCGGTGACATCGTGGATCGCTGCGCCTTGCCCGACTATCAGGTGCTTCGTGTGCTCGCCGATCTCCTGGAGCGTGAGTGCTTGGCCGTCGACGAGCCCACGACGGTGCCGAGCAGCTCCGGCGCGGCGGAGGATCGTCTGTTCACGCCCACGCAGGTGCGGCGCGTGCGGGAGTGGGCCACGATGCAGCGTCCACCGGCGGGACCGGTGATCAAGGTGATCGTCATCCACTCGGACCCGGAAGTGCTGCGAGGCTTCTATCGGGTGCTCAGCGAGTTCCCGGATTTCCACAGCAGGCCTCGGCTCCTCGACGATCCGCAGGCGATCGGAGGGCTGGCGACCCTGGGCCACTTCCCGCTCCGGGAGGGGCTCAGCCTGCGCCTCGTGGCGCTGCCCTCGGACGCAAGCTGCGCGCCGCTCTGGGACGTCGCCGCCCACGGGATGCTGGGTGCGATCATTTTGCCCAGTAGCCCCTACGGGGCGGGCCTCGAGGCGACCAAGGCGGTCTTTGCAGGGCTTCGCGAGCGCCATCCCGGCGCGGTCCTGCACCTGCTCTTGGCCGATAGCGAAACGCTGTCGCTCGAGGAGGGCGCGCGCGAAAAGCTGGACTCCCTCGAGGGGGGGACGGTCTTTGTCCTCCCGGCCGCGCCGAGTCCGGGGCGCCTTCCGGTTCTGCGCAACCTCTTCGCGAGGCTCGTGCCGTGAGAGATCTCCTCGGGAAGTTCGAGCTTCTGAAGGAGCTCAGTGAGGAGGGCCGTGAGCGGCTCGGCGAGTTCCTCGAGGAGCAGCGCCTGGATGCCGGCCGCACCCTGTTTCGGACCCACGACGAGGCCGAGGAGATGTTCCTGGTGGCCGAGGGTCAGGTGCGGCTCGATTTCGGCGGGGCGCCCATCGGGCTGCTCGGGTCCGGAGACGTGCTAGGCGCGGCGAGCGTCGTCGTGATCGGCAAGCGGGAGTGCTGCGCGGTCGCCGAGACGCCGGTGCGGCTGCTTACGCTCAGCAGGGAGAGTTACCTGCGTCTTCGCTTGGATCTGCCTCAGGTGGCATTGGCGCTGCAGGAGGGAGTTCTGCGCGACCTTGCGAACGTGGTCCGCACGTGGCTGCCCGAGCTCGGACGCGGCGCTCCGTAAGCTTGACTTCGCTTGGCCTCCTCACTAGAGTCCGCGGCCATCGCCCAGGAGGAGCGCATTGCGACAGGCCGAGATTCAGGAAGGCCTGACATTCGACGACGTTCTCCTGGTTCCGCGCGCCTCCTCCATCCACCCGAACGAGGTGGACCTCTCGGCGCAGCTCACGCCGAAAATCCGTCTCTCGATACCCCTGGTGTCCTCGCCGATGGACACCGTGACCGAGCACCGGGCCGCCATCTGCATGGCGCAGGAGGGCGGAATCGGTTTCATCCACAAGAACCTCTCCGCGCAGCGGCAAGCCACCGAGGTGGCCAAGGTCAAGCGCTCCGAGTCGGGCATGATCGTGGATCCGATCACGCTGAGGCCCGAGCAGCTCATCCACGAGGCGCTCGAGGTGATGCGCAGCCGCCAGATCTCGGGCCTGCCGGTGGTGCGGGGTGAGAAGCTCATCGGCATTCTGACCAGTCGCGACCTGCGCTTCCTCAAGGACCTGGACCGGCCGGTGTCCAGCGTCATGACCGCCGAGGGGCTCATCACCGCGGACCTCGACGTCACCCTGGAGCGCGCAAAGGAGCTCCTGCACCAGAACCGCATCGAGAAGCTGCTGGTGATCGACGAGAGCGGAAACCTGCGCGGTCTGATCACAACCAAGGACATCGACAAGGCACAGCGCTTTCCGCATGCGAACAAGGATGAGCTGGGGCGGCTGCGTGTGGGCGCTGCGGTCGGGGTGGGCAGTGATCTCATGGAGCGTGCCGAGGCGTTGCTGCAGGCCGGTGCGGATGTACTGCTGATGGACAGCTCGCACGGCCATGCCGAGGCGGTGCTTCGGGCGATCGAGGAGCTCCACGCCGGCTTCCCCGAGGTGGAGATCATCGGCGGTAACATCGCCACGCCCGAGGGCGCCGAGGCTCTGCTGAAGTCGCACGCGTGCGCCGTCCGCTGTGGTGTGGGCCCCGGTTCCATCTGCACGACGCGCGTCATCGCGGGCGTGGGCGTGCCACAGCTGAGCGCCGTCGTCCGGACCTCCGAGGTCTGTCGACGGCACGGAGCCCCGCTGATTGCGGACGGTGGGATCCGCTACTCGGGAGACATCACCAAGGCTCTCGCCGCGGGCGCAGACACGGCGATGATCGGGGCGCTCTTTGCGGGCACCGATGAGAGCCCGGGCGACGTCGTGCTGCATCAGGGCCGTTCCTACAAGGTCTATCGAGCTATGGGCTCGGTGTCTGCCATGCGTCAAGGCAGCCGCGACCGCTATTTCCAGGAAGACATCGATTCCGCGGCCAAATTGGTGCCCGAGGGTGTCGAAGGTCGCGTCCCGCACCGCGGCTCCCTCGCCAACAGCGTCTACCAGATTCTGGGCGGAGTGCGCTCGGGGATGGGGCTCGTGGGCGCCGCCAATCTGGAAGAGCTGCGCCGCCGAGCCGAGTTCGTGCGGATCTCCCCGGCCGGGCTGCGAGAGTCCCATCCGCACGACGTGATCATCACGGAAGAGCCGCCTAACTACTGGGTCGAGAAGTAGCTTCTTGCCCCCCCGAGAGCGCGTTCTCATCGTCGATTACGGCTCGCAGTATACGCAGCTCATCGCGCGGAGCATTCACGAGGCGCACGTCTCCTGTGAGATCGTCCCGCCCTGGGTGGAGACGACGCGGGTGCGCGAGGCGGACCCCCAGGCGCTCGTGCTCTCCGGTGGGCCGGCCAGCGTGACGCAGGCGGGCGCGCCCCGGATCAACGAGGAGATCCTCGATCTCGGCGTGCCGGTGCTCGGAATTTGCTACGGCATGCAGCTGCTGGTTCAGCACTTCGGAGGGGAGGTCGAGCCGGCGCCCGAGCGCGAATACGGGCACGCGCGGCTTCGGCTCGGCGTCCGGGATGAAGCGCTTTTCCACGATGTGCCGGTCGAGAGTGTCGTGTGGATGAGCCACGGGGACCGGGTCACGCGCCTTCCGGAGAGCTTCCGGGTGATCGGCACCTCGGAACACAGCCCCTTTGCGGCCATCCGGCACGCGGAGAAGCCTATTTACGGGCTCCAGTTTCACCCTGAGGTAGTGCACACCGAAGCGGGTACGGTCCTGATCCAGAACTTCCTGCAACGCGTAGTCGGCCTGCACGGCACCTGGACGATGGAGGAGTTCATCGAGTCGCAGGTGCACGCGCTTCGGGATCGGGTGGGGAGCGCGGCGGTGATCTGCGGCGTCTCGGGCGGGGTCGACTCGACTGTTGTCGCGGTGCTGCTGCATCGCGCCATCGGGAAGCAGCTGCGCTGCCTGTTTGTGGAAACCGGTCTCTCGCGTGCGGGCGAGGCCGAAGAGGTCCAACGCCTGTTCAGAGAGAGCCTCACGATCTCGCTGCAGGTGATTGACGCATCCGAGCTTTTTCTGGGGAGGCTGCGGTCGATCGAGGATCCCGAGAAGAAGCGCGTCGTGGTGGGCCACAGCTTCGTGGAGGTGTTCGAGGAGGCCGCGGCGGGGATTCCCGACGCCCGTTTTCTGGCTCAGGGCACGCTCTACCCCGATGTGATCGAATCCGTATCCGTGTGGGGACCCTCGGCCACCATCAAGAGCCACCACAACGTGGGCGGCCTGCCCGAGGGCATGCAGCTCGAGGTTCTCGAGCCGCTCCGGGAACTCTTCAAGGACGAGGTACGGGAGGTGGCGGACCGCCTGGGCATCCCCCGCGCGCTCTCCCGCCGCCATCCCTTCCCGGGGCCCGGGCTCGCCGTGCGGGTGATCGGTGAGGTCACCCCCGAGCGGCTCGCGATCGTGCGCGAGGCGGATCGCCTGGTCCGCGAGGAGATCGAGAGGGCCGGCCTTCACGACGAGCTTTGGCAGGCGTTCGCCGTCTTCCTGCCGGTCCGCTCCGTGGGGGTCATGGGCGACGCGCGCAGCTACGAGCACGTGATCGCCGTGCGCTGCGTGACCTCTCGGGACGCCATGACCGCGGACTGGGCGCCGCT
>DAOVBF010000001.1 GCA_030673955.1 Deltaproteobacteria bacterium | reverse complement strand
CTTTCCCGCGTCGAGATGGGTCCAGGTGTCGTACTTACAGTTCCCATCGGTGTCGAGAATATCCTGCTTGAGGGCACCGGTTTCGTCGAAGAGTTGCCGACGGTCGAGACAGCCGTCACCGTTGGTATCCTCGTCGATCTGGCGCGGGGCGCCCCTCTCGAAGCGCGTGATGCGATTTGCCGTGCCGTCTTCATCCGGGTCCTCGGCCTGTTCGAGCGGCTGACCCTCGGCGTCGAAGCGCAGCGTGAGGTCGGGCTTCCCGTCCCGGTCCCTGTCCGCTCGTTTGCTCTTGATCCGTCCCCCGGGGCCGAGCTCCAGCCATTCGTCCGGCCGGCCATCGCCGTCCGTGTCGAGCACCTGGCTTGTCTGCACACCGCCCCGAAGGCTGACCGTGGCGTCGAAACGCCCGTCAAAGTCCGTGTCTCGCTCGACCCGCGAGGGCTCATCCTGGCCCCTCTCGAAGTGGGAGATCTGGTCCACACTGCCGTCGGCGTTGGTATCGCGCTCCACGCGCTCCCGAACCCCTCCCCGGAAGTAGGATGTCGTCTCGAAGCGTCCATCCCCGTCGAGATCCGCCTCCTGCCGCACGAGCTGGCTCTTCTCGAAAAGGGACAGGGTATCGACCCGCCCATCGTGGTCCGTGTCCTCCTCCTGCCGGGCAGGGCTGTCGTTACGGAGCCACACGGTGGTGTCGAAGGAGCCGTCGAAGTTCGTGTCGGACTGCGTTCGTACGGGCTTGCCGCCTTCATAGGTGGTCAGGTGATCATCCTTGCCGTCGAAGTTGCGGTCCTCTCTCTGTTCGATTTGCACATTCTCGTGGTAGCGCTTGACGACGTCCGCCTTACCATCCCGATTGGTATCTACCTCCTCGCTCTGAGGATTCTCGCCCGCGTCGAACCGGATCCACTGGTCCATCTGGCCGTCGCCGTCGCGGTCGCGCTCCTGGCGGCTCGCACGGTCATCGTCGAAGTGGGTGACGGTCTCGGGTCGACCGTCCTCGTTGCTATCGCGCTCCTCGCGTACGCGGCTCTGGCCCGTGGAATCATAAAAAACGCGCCCTTCCGGCTTCCCGTCCCCATCGGGGTCGAGGTCGACCCGCGCTCGCTTTCCGTCCTGATAATGGACACTGACTTCGAAAACACCGTCGAAGTCCTCATCGGTCCAGTCGCGAAGCAGCGCACCCCCTTGGGCGTACTCGGCGCGATAATCGAGCTTCCCGTCGTGGTTCCGATCCTCGCGCATCCGGACAGGGGTGTCGTTTGCTAGCTCGACGAAGCGGTCGGGCTTTCCGTTGAAGTCGGTGTCGGTCTCCTGGGCCGTCCGGCTGCCGCCCTTGAAATCGTTCCACGAGTCGACGCGACCATCCGCATCGGTGTCCTCCAGCACGCGCGTACGCTCGCCCGAACGGGGGTCGAGTTCGATCCAGAGATTCGCCTGCCCGTCCCCCGTCGAGTCCTGTTCCTGTTTCTCGAGCTTTCCATCGACGAGGAAGTTCCAGAGGTCCACGCGGCCATCATAGTCGTCGTCGATCTCCTGCCGGACGGGGATGCCCTGCTCGAGTAGCTCGAAGAAGTCCGGACGGCCGTCGGCGTTGCGGTCCTGCTCGCGGCGGTGTGGCTTGCCTCCTGCAAACTGAATGCGCAGATCGAGGCGGCCGTCGCCGGTCGTGTCCTCGCGTTGCTCCAGCAGCTCGTCACCACGGAAGTCGTACTCCACCTCCGCGCGCCCGTCGAAGTCACGGTCCTCTTCCTGATGGGCGCGCACCCCCGCCGCGAAGCGCACCCAGGTGTCGGTCGAGCCGTCCTTGTCGTTGTCGATTTCACGCAGCTTGATCACTCCGGCATCGAAGTGATCGGTCACCTCGGGACGGCCATCCTCGTCCATGTCTCGCGTCTGTCGCACGAGCAAGTCACGCTCGTAAGTTCGCCTCGTATCGATGCTGCCGTCCCCGTCCCCGTCCAGCTCTTCACGCGTGCGGGCGCCCTCCGCGTCGTAATACACGCTGAGCTCGGCCCGTCCGTCCCCGTCCTGGTCGCGCTCCTGGCGGACCTGCTTGCCTTGCTTGAAGAAGATCACGGTCTCGCGCCGCCCATCGTCATCCGCGTCGAGTTCCTCGCGTTCGACCTCCTCATTGCGGAGGAATGCGACTCGGTCGATCTGTCCGTCATGGTTGGAGTCAGTCTCGATGCGAACCTTCAAGCCGCGTTCGTAATGGATACGCAGATCGAAGCGCCCGTCGCCGTTCGAGTCCTGCTCCTCGAGCTCCTTCTTCCCGTCGGGAGTGAAGGTGGCGCGCTTCTCGGGGCGCCCATTCTCATCTTGATCGACGAGTAGCTCGGCCACCTCACCGGCGCGAAAGTGCGCGATCTCGTTGGGCTTGCCGTCACCATCGAGATCCTTCTCCAGGCGCTGCTTCTGGCCGCCCTGATAGATCAGCACCTGGTCCATCAGCCCGTCGCCGGTCGTGTCCTTGTGCTCCTTGATCGGCTGCCCTTGCGCATCGAGCTCGATCCATAGATCGACCTTCCCATTGTGGTCGACGTCCTGCTCCTGTCGGACGAGCTGCGCCCCGTCGAAAAACTGCCAGAGATCGATCTGTCCGTCGAAATCCTCGTCCTTCTCGATGCGGACGGGTTTCTTCCCCCCGGCATAGTGCTCCCATTGGTCCATGCGCCCGTCGAGATTCGTATCGCGTTCGATCCGGGCGATCTGCTCGTCCTCGTAGTAGACCACGATGGGCTTTTGCGCTGCGTCGACCAACACAGGAACGAGAAGGGCGACCGGGAAGAGCAGGCCAGCGCGCACTCGCATCACTTTCCGTAATCGAAGTTGGCTCTGATCTTCTTGTTTATGATGTACAAGATCGCTTTCGGGGGCGGCGGAAACGGACTCGCGTGGCGGAAGGCCGCGAGACAGGTGGCTCCGAGGGTCTGATCGTCGGCACTTCTCAGTTGGATTCGGTGCGCAGACCCGCCTCGGTCGATGCGGAAACTCAGCACCACCTCCCCGGAGTCGACGTCGGGAGGGATATGCCAGCGACCGTACACGCGATCCCGGATCAGCTTGAGATACGCCTGGCAGATCGCATCCTTGTGGCAGTCCTTCTCGATGCCCGAGAGCAGGCCGCTCTCACCCGTGCCCTCGAACAGGCGGTCGGACACCCCTGACGTCAGCGCGGCGATCCGTGCACCCTCAGCAGAGCCGGTCACAGCGTTCCGGGAAAGCTCACCCTTGGTCACAACCGGCGCTTCGATGTCAACGGGCCGGGAGCTCATGACGGGTCCGGCGGCCTCCATCTTGCGTGGCCCCGCGCTTGCGCGCCCCACGCGGACCCTGCGGACTTCGGGATTCACCCGGTCCACTTCGATCGGCTGGACCTGGGTCGGGACCTCCGCGAAGACGCTGACGCTCTCGGTCACCACCTCTCGGTTCTCGATGCGCTTGGGGGCCTCGCTGAGCTCGGTGGGGTCGACCTCGACCTTGCGGGTCTGGTCGAGAATCGGCACGGGCATCACCCGTCGGATCTCCGGCTGGGCGATCTCTTTGAAGTGCACCACGGAAGCGTCGATGCGCCGCCGCGCGAGGACTTTGCGCTTGAGCTTCGGCGGCTCCGGCTGGGGCTCTTTCTCATCGAGCATGCGCACGACGATGGTCTCTTCCTGCTCTACCGCGATCCCCAGCAGGGCGTCGCGGAACAGGGCCAGAAGGATGAGATGCAGCGCGAGGGAGAGCAGGATCAGCCGGCGGGAGGCCTTCTGCTGGGTCCGGGAGACGAAGGGATCGAAGCGAGGGAACGCGGCTGCGATCTCCGCTCCCAGCAAACCGCTTCCAGAAATCGTATTCCCCGGCATCGCGGTTTAGATTTCCTCCACGGCGACTCTATTCGGCCACGCGGCTGGAAACCCAACCCTCCCTGGGGGTTGCATGGCGCCACGTCGCGTCATTTCGCGCCACTTCTCAAAGTACGTCCCCCGGGGGGTGCGTGTCAACTTTGCCACGCTGGTAAGTGATTGAGATTGAAGTGCTTTTCCGGACATATGCGAAAGGTTCCCGTGCCGGAGCGAGCGTGGGGTAAAATCTACATCTCGGTTCCGTGGCAGGGGCGCGTCTTGACAAGCGGGGCGGGCCGAATAGCATCCAAGGAGGCTCAGAGAGGCCAAGCGACCCAAGCTCCCCCCTGGTTTTGGCCGCATCGGAGCTTGAGTCCCCCCGGATCGGGACCGATTTACTTCCTGAAAGGGTTTCGTCGCCATTACCCCGTCGGGGTCGGCGCGGCGGGACACCGCTAGATAGGGAGGGGGAGTGGGGCTAACGCTCGTCCAGCGCGGTTCCGGACACCACCCCCCGCGGGATCCCAAGATCGCCCTCGTCCTCGCGGGAGGCGCCGTCACCGGCGGCGCTTTCAAGGTCGGCGGACTCAAGGCCCTGGACGAAGCGCTGGTCGGCCGCAGCGTCACGGAGTTCGACATGTACGTCGGCCTCTCCGCCGGCGCCCTCCTGGCGACCTCTCTGGCGGAGGGGATCACACCGGACGAGATGATCGCGGCGCTCGAAGGCACCTCCAGCCGCCTGAGCCAGCTGCGTCCGATCGACTTCTACCACCCGAATCTGGGGGAGATTCTGTCGCGACCGGCCATCTTCTCCGCCCGCCTGGCGGGCTACCTGCCGGGCCTGCTTCTGGACTTGTTCTCGGTGCTGCCCGAGCTGCCCGGCCGGGTGGCCCCGAACCTGCGTCGACTCCTGGAGACGCCCTCTTACACGCATCTCGAGGCCCTGCTGATGCGGCTCTTCCAGGAGGTCTCGCCGAAACGGGAATTCCCGTCGCTCCGGTCGCTCTGGCCCTCCGGTTTCTTCGAGAACTCCGCGCTGGAACGCTGGCTGGCCGGGAACATGGCGGCGATCGGGGCGCCGAACCGCTTTGCCGAGCTCTATCGGGAAACCGGGAGGCGGCTTTTCATCACTGCCACCAACCTCGATACCGCGGAGCGCGTTGTATTCGGGCCGGATAACGATCACGGGCTCACGATCTCTGAGGCGGTCCAGGCCTCGAGCGCGCTGCCCGGCTTCTTCCGCCCAGCGCGGCTCAACGGCGTGGACTACGTGGACGGCGGCGTTCGTCGGACCGCGAACCTCGACGTTGCCGTCGAGCACGGCGCGGACCTGGTGATCTGTTACAACCCTTTCCGCCCCTTCTTGAACGTCCCCCGGCGCGACGGCGGGCGCCGGCGCGGGTACCTGGCTGACCGCGGCTTGAGCGCTGTGATCCACCAGGTCTTCCGGACCCTCCTGCACACCCGGCTCTCCCTGGGCCTGCAGGCGTACCTCCACGATGATCGCTTCCGCGGGGATATCGTGGTCATCGAGGCGCGGGAGACCGATGACCAGTTCTTCGACCTCGGCCCCCTGGCCTTTTGGAAGCGGGCCGACGCCGTTCGGCACGGGTTCGACTCCGTCCGGAGCACGCTCCTGGAGCATGCTGACGTGCTCCGGCCCCTTTTCGAATCCTACGGCCTGGACCTGCGTCCGACTGCCGAGAGGTCGTCGGCGGCCGAAGCGGAGCCTGCCCCCGCCCCCGAGGCCGCAGTGGAAGAGGAGCAGGTTCCCGCGGCGGGGAGCCGGATTCGGCTCGTGAAGGGTCACAGCGCGAGCTAGCGAGCGGACGGCGAAAGGCCCCGAAAAATAAGCGTTTCTTGGCAGCGACCCGGGTCCCGGCGCTTGAGCTGCGGCGCCCGGCCTGCTAAACTAGAAAATGGCTAAGACCGCATCTTTGTGCCGGTTGTTACCCAGGCGAGGCAAATGTGCACACTGATCGTGCTTGACCGGGTTGTGCCTGGTCTGCCGATGGTGGCCGCCTCGAATCGCGATGAGTTCTATTCTCGCCCAGCCGCACCGCCGGCTCGGGTCGAGCCGCAGGAGGAACAGGATCCAGCTTTCGTTGCGCCTCAGGACCTGGAGGCGGGCGGGACCTGGATGGGACTCAACGCTCGAGGGCTATTCGTCGGCTTGACCAATCGGCGCGCGGCGGCACCCAGAACCGATCGACGCTCCCGAGGACATCTCGTTCTCGAGGCCCTACGGCGCCCGACGGCGCGGGTTGTGGCGGAGGACATGAGGCAAGGCTTGGAGGAAACCTACAACCCGTTCCATCTCTTCTACGGGGACGGCCGCCAGAGCTTCTTCACGTGCCTGAGCGAGGAGGGAGCGGAGACGCGGGAGCTCGGCCCGGGCACCCACGTGATCTGTAGCCGCGACCCGGCGGATCCCGGCTCAGGCAAGGTGCGGCACATCCAGAACGCCGTGGCCCGGATCGACCTGGGGGGGGCCTTCGACAGGATCTTCGAGGGGCTGGTGGAGGTTCTCACAGAGCATGGCGAAGGGGAGGATCCGCTAGAGCACGTCTGCGTTCACACCCCGGGTTATGGAACCCGCTCCTCGGCGATCCTGGCCCTGGGGGAGGAACGCTGGCGCTACTGGCATGCCGAGGGTGCCCCCTGCCAAGCGAAGTTCCGGAATTACACGCGCCTCCTGGATGAGCTCCGGGAGCGTCCCGCATTCGAGGAAAGGACCTGGACCTGTGAAGAGAATCGGTAGCAACCTTCGGCCCGCCGAGCAGAAACCGCAGCGAAACCTGCGCAATATCATCCGGTATACGGATGCGGAGCCGCCCCAGAACAACTACCCGAAGCAGATCATCTCGCCCCCGCGACCCAAGGACTGCTGCACGGAAGAGAACCGGGAGATCGTCGGCAACATCCGCGAGATCGACGGTTTCAAGTTTTGCTACAAGATCTGTCAGCTCTGCGGACACGCCGTACGCTACTTTTATCCTGCCGTGAAGACGAACGACCAGGCCGTACGCGAGTATCGAGCCTGGAAGCGTTACATGACCCAATAGGCAGGCCCTGCCCCGCCCCAAGGGAGCCTCCAAGATCGTGACGCTCATGCCGGAGCGCCTCCGCATCCTTCGTGAGGAGCTGCGCTTCCTCAGTCTGCGGAAGCTCTGCAACCTCGCGATGGAGCAGCTCGCGCCGCGCCTGGGCCTCACCCGGCTCCCCTACGGACCGACCAAGATCACGGTCGAGTCGGGCAACGTCTGCAACCTGCGCTGTCCGCTCTGTCCAACGGGCCAGGGTGATCAGAGCGCGATCAAGGGGCTCTTGCCCTACGAGACCTTCGAGCAGATTCTGGATCAGCTCGGCAAGGACCTGATTACGATCCGTCTGTACAACTGGGGCGAGCCCCTGCTCAACAAGAACCTGGTACGCATGTGCAAGCTCGCGTACCGGCGTCGCGTGGCGATCAAGATTTCGTCGCACCTCAACGACCTGACGCCCGAGCTCGCTGAGGGAGTGCTGCGCGCCAAGGTGAAGAAGATCTATATCTCGGCCGACGGTGCGACGCCCGAGAGCTACGCCATCTACCGGAAAGGCGGCGACTTCCATAAAGTGATGGAGAACATCCGCATGCTCGTCGCCAAGAAGCGGGAGCTCGGGGCCAGCTTCACCAGAGTGATCTGGCTCTTCCATGTCTTCCGGCACAACGAGCACGAGGTGGCGATCGCGCGCGAGCTCGCCGAAGAGCTGGGCGTGTCGCTGCAGCTCAACGTCGCCCGCACGGACATGGGTAAGGAGATCTTCGAGACCGCACAGGAGGCGCTGGTGCGCGACGGGGACTGGCTCCCCACGAGCGACGAACACTGCGCGTACGATCGCGAAGGGGAGTCGGCACAGCGCGAGCCGATGTGTCACCTGCCCTGGAAGGATACGGCCATCAACTGGGAAGGGAGCGTGCTGGCTTGCTGCAGCGTCTACAGCGAGAAGCATGCATACGGGAACATCCACGACCACTCTTTCCGAGAGATCTGGAACAATCCCCTGTATCTGGATGCGCGGCGCGAGATCCTGGGCAAGGGCGAGACTCGCGAAACCATCTGCAAAGGGTGCAAGCGGAACGGCTACCTGTTTGCGTAACCGGCGGGACCCGAGCGCAAGGCGGCTTGCGCCACCCACTCTTCGCTCGGCTTCGCGTCGCTGCGCGCCCCTTCGGGGCTTGCTAAAGTCTGAGCTTGAAGGCGCGTGGGTCACGCAGCTTGGCGCCCTGCGCGGTGATCGCCCACTTGGCCTCTGCGACAAACTCCCCGTAACCGTCGAACTTTCTCAGGGCCAGGCGAACTTGCGACTCGCGATCCCCGGTCTTGAGCTCCGCGCCGGGGTCCTCGAGCTCGACCCAATCGGGACCCAAGCGCACCGGCCGCAGGGCCGGTAAACCCAGGCGTTCGAGCTGATGCGCACGGACCCAGACCTTCCGCGCACTGCGGGGGGGGAGGGGAAGCCGCAGAACCGGGGCTCGCTCCCGCCCGCGCACGACCCAGACCTCGTCCTCGTGCGCCAGGTGACGTCCCACCTGGAAGGCGCTGCGGGTCGCGTGGCGCACGTCGCTTGCGCGCACGCGCCGAAACGCCTCGCAGATGTGTTGCCACGCCACGCGCTGTGCGCCGCGGTCGGCCCCCGGCCCGAGGTAGACGCGCAGGAAGCGCAGGCGATCCGTCCGCGACACCCCGAGGTCGTGCCGGTGGAGCTTCGCGAGTAGCGTCCAGCGCCGTGCCCCGAGGGACGCACCGATGCGGCAACGCTCGAAGTCGATCAGCACGAAGCGTTGGTCGTCGGCCACCAGGAAGTTGTTCGGCGAGAAGTCGTCTTGGTCGATCCCTGCGTCGTGGAGCCGCCGGGAGAAGGAGGCGAAGGCTTCGATGAGGGAGCGACGCTCCTTGCTTCCGGTGGCCGGATCCGCGAGGATCGCGCGCAGGTCACGCGCAGGGCGCTCGGGGATGACCGAGAAGCTACGGTGGAGCATCCCGCAGCGTCGTTCCTCTCCGACCGCGATGGGGGCCGCTGCGTCGAAGCCGCGGGACGCTGCGCGCCGTGCGATGGCGGCCTCGCGCCGCGCCTTCGACGGGCGCGGGATGTAGCGGAGCCGCGGGAGTCCGCGCGTGCGTGTGAAGACCTTGACGAAAAGCGCCGGCTCGCCCGGGCCGCCCTCTACGCGAAAGAAACGTTTGCGACCGATGCGCTGGCGGGCGACACTGCCCGAACCTTGAAGAACGCGGTCGGGATCGGCCATCAACGCTTTGAGCCGCGTTGTTGCCTTTCCGTCCACCCACCACCGGACCCGGCCGTGTTTGGTTTTTGCGATCCGGGGCATGGTCAGCGAAGGCTAGCACAATGGAGATTCAGACCCTTGCCGACGCGGAGTGTTACCTCGAGGGGTTTCTGAACCTCGAGCGCACCCGTGATTTCGATTACGAGCGACTGGGGCTTGCGCGGATTCGTGCGCTGCTCGATGCGCTCGGTCGCCCCCAGGAGGGTCTAGCCTGCGTGCACATCGCTGGCTCGAAGGGCAAGGGCTCGGTGGCCCTTGCGGCGGAGAGCCTGCTGCTTGCGGCCGGTCAGCGCGTCGGGACCTACACCTCTCCGCACCTCGAGAGCTGGCGCGAGCGCTTCCGCGTCGACGGCGCGCCCGTCGCGGAGGACCGTCTCGTCGCGGTGCTCCGCGCCCTCCAGCCGGTGGCAGAGCGCCTTCGCCGGGACCCGGACCTCCGTCCCAGCTTCTTCGATGTTTCCACCGCACTGGCGCTGCTGGTTTTCCGCGATGCCGGTGTGGATGCGGGCGTGGTCGAGGTCGGACTCGGGGGGCGACTCGACTCCACGAACGTGATCCAGCCCCGTGTGTCCGTTTTGACCAGCGTGCAGCTCGAGCATACCGACAAGCTCGGCTCGACGCTGGAGCAGATCGCGCTCGAGAAGGCTGGAATCCTGCGACCGGGCGTGCCGCTCGTGCACGGTCCGCTTCCCCCCGAGGCCCTGGCTGCGGTCATGGCTCGCGCGATCGCGGAGAACACGCCGGTGGAGGAGGTCTGCGCTGGGAAAGTCGAGTTGAGCGAGCAGGGACTGCAGATGCGCCTCGGCAACGGGCAGGAGGTTTCAGCCTCGGTATTCGGTGCTCACCAGGCGACCAACCTGGCCCTCGCGGCCCGTGCGGTGGAATACTTCCTGGGCCGATCGCTGGGCTCCGACGAGCTCAAGCAACTCGGGTCGCTTCGGCTGCCCGCTCGAATCGAGCGCTTCGGTGACGTCATCCTGGACTGCTCGCATAGCCCTGACTCGGCCCGCGCCCTGCGCGAGACGCTGCTCGCGATCTGGCCCGAGCGCGCGTGGGTATTGGTGGTTTCCATCTCACGCGATAAGGACGCCGCCGGTGTTCTACACGAGCTCGCGCCGCCTACGCGCGCGGCCCTGATTACCTGCGCTGAGCCGCTGCGTTCGGAGGATCCGGAAGCGCTCGCTCCGCTGGCTTGGGCTGCCGGCATCGAGCAGGTGGAGACCTGCAGCCAGCCCGGCGAGGCCCTGAAGCAGGCGCGCCGCTGGCTGGCGCCCGGCGAGCTGCTGGTTCTGACGGGCTCCGTCTACCTGGCAGGGGCCGTTCGCGCGTCGCTGACTTAAGGTAGACTCGGCCGCCCGCATCGGGGTGCAAGCCACGAAGGGGTGCGCAGCGAGGCGAAGCCGAGCGGAGGGCGGGTGGCGCAAGCCGCCTTGCGCCGGGACCCGCCAGGGAGAATCCTCTTGGCGCTGATTCGGAAGAAGACGGGGAACTTCCTCGAGGACTTCAGGCTGGGCCAGACGCTCCGGCACAAGGGCGGAAGGACCGTCACCGAAGGTCTATGTGCGCACTTCACGGATTTCTCGCTCACCACGAATCCGCTCCACAAGAACCTGCGCTACGCCCGGGTCTACGGCTACAGCGGGTTGGTTGTACCCCCCGGGCTGGTGATGGCGGTAGCTTTCAGCCAAACGGTGGAGGACATCTCGGAGAACGCCCGGGCCAACCTCGAGTACATCGACATGCGTTTCGGTGATCCGGTCTACATGGGCGACACCATCGAGACCGAGACGACCATCCTCGGCGTGCGTCCCTCTTCGAGCCGACCGGAGCTCGGGGTGGTGCACGTGCAAAGCGTGGGCAGGAAGCAAACCGGTGAGATTGTCATTGCCTATCAGCGCAAGGTCCAGGTCTTCAAGCAAGACCCCGACGCCGACCTGGACGCAGGCCAGATCGCGCCGAAGTCCATCGAGGTGAGCCCCGTGTTGCCGTCCTACGACAAGAACGCGGACTATGCCGCGCTCGCCCACCTCACGAACGACGATACCTACTTCGAGGATTTCCACCCGGGTGACACGGTCGAGCACTCACGCGGGCGTGTCGTGACCGACGAGCATATTTTCTTGACGGGAATGCTCGACAACACGGCCCAGGTACATTGCAACCAGACCATGATTGACCGCGACCCCGCACGTTATCTCGGAGGCCGGCTGGTCGTGTACGGCGGAATCCCCTTCGCGCTTTGCCTGGGGCTTTCCTGTCCCGATATCGCAGACAACAGCCTGTGCGACATTGCCTACTCAACCGGCCGCCACACGGCACCCATCTTCTCGGGGGACACCGTTTTTGCCAGCACGGAGATCCGTGGGAAGCGCGATTTCCCCGGCCGCGAGGACCTCGGCATCCTCGAGGTAACGCTGCGTGGCCACAAGTTCGACAGGAAGGGCGGTGAGGAGAAACAGGTCGAGATCTTCTACCTGGAGCGTGAACTCTCCGTAAAGCGCCGCAGCTTCTACACCTAGACCCCCGCGCGCGGCGCTCCCGTCCGCTAACCTGGGGCCGATGGTTTGTGGGCTGGCAGCTTCCGATACGGCCGAGACCCTCTTGCTGCTGGGCGCGCGGCCGCTCCATAACGTGTTCATGGAGTACTTGATCCGGGCGGGCGCACTCGGTCGGATGCGCGGCTTCATGGGCTACAAGAACAAGAGCCGCCTGGAGGCGGTGCTTCTGATCGGGCCGCTCGGGGGGACGGCGCTCGAGGTCCGCAACTCCGAGGCCTTTGCTCCGCTTGCTGAGGCCGCCCACCTTTTTCCGGTCCAGCCGCGGCACATCGTGGGTCCGGAAGAGATCACCACCCCGTTCTGGCAGGCCTACTCGGTGTTCGGAGCCAAGCCCAAGTGGGAGCGTCGCGAGCCGATGTACGTCATCACGGCCCGGGATCTCCCGAAGGCTTCGCGGGCCTCCTTCGAGCCCCTCCAGCCGGCGACCGAGGCCGATCTCGACGAGATTGTCGAGAATAGCGCGTTGCAGCACCGCGAGGATTTGAAGGACGATCCCTTTTCGGCAGACCCCGAGGGCTTCCGCAATCGTCACGTGCAAGACCTCCGGGAGCAGCGCTGGTGGGTTCTGTGGGAGCGAGGGCGGATCGCGTTCCAGGTCCATGTCGGGGCCGAGAATGACCACACCGTACAGCTCGGCGGCGTCATGACCCCGCCGGATTTGCGGAACTGCGGCTACGCAACCCGCGGGCTCGCCGGGGTTGTCCGCCAGCTGCTCGAGCGCCGGCCCGCCGTCAGCCTGTTCTGCGACGAGGCGAACCTGGCCGCTCGCCGTGTGTACGAGAAGCTGGGGTTTCGGAACCTCTTCTACTACCGAAGCTGGCTGCTCGAACGGTAAGACGCGGCGGGATAGCGGGCTCGCACGAGGTCCGGCTGCTCCGCTGAGCTCTACGCGCTCCCCTTCTCCTTGCCCCCTCCGTACGTCTGTCGCAGATATGCGACGATGTCGGCCGACTCGAAGATCTCGGTCCCTGTATTCGGATCGACGAGGTAAGGAACCATCATCTTACCCGAGCGCTCGACGAAGGCTTCGCGGCTCGGGCTTCCTTTGGCCACGTTGTGCAGCAGGTACGGAATCTCGAGACTACAGAGCACCTCGCGTGCGATGCGGCAGAAGGGCGACGCCTCGAAGCTGTAGAGCTCGAGGGGCTTTTTCGGCGGCGTGGAGGGCTCGTAGAAGGTGCCCTGCAGCGGTCGAAAAGCCGACGCCAGGCCCGCCGTCAGGTCCGTGAGCAGCCTCAGCGAGAGCAGGAGGGGGACGTTGCCGTCGCCGTAGGTCTCGAAGAGGTAGCGCACGATATCGTCGGACTCGTACATCTCCTTGCCCGTATTGGGGTCGACGAGGTAGGGGAACAGGGTCTTACCACCGCGCTTCTTCACTTGCTCCCGGACGCGCGGACCCCGTTTTGGGCAGGGATAGATCATGGCCTCCAGATCCAGCATCGAGAGCGCCTCCCGCACCTTGCGGCAGTAGGGGCAGTTTTCGAACTCATAGAGCTCGAGCGGCTTCTCCGGACGCTTGCCCGGGTTCCCCACACTGACCGCCGAGCCCAGGCGCGCCAGGGTTGCGCTAAAGGAAGTTGCGACATCGAGCACTCGGTTCATGATGTTCTCCTCCGAGGGTGCCTCGCACCCGGCTGGCATCTTTACAGTCGTGGAAACTTGGGAGGGCGCTTTTTCACGAAGGCTTGCACGCCCTCGGGAAAATCGGCTCGCCCGAAGCTCTCGAGCATGAGCTGAAGAGACTTCTCGAACGCCTCCGAGAGGGGCTCCAGCCACGCCTGGTAGACCTGGCGCTTGATGATCTTCATGGAGGCTGGCGAGCAGCTTGCAGCGAGCTCGCTGGCGTACTCGCGCACGTGCTTCACGAGCTCGTCATGCGGAATCACGCGGTTCACGAGACCCATCCGCTCCGCCTCGGCGGCATCGATCGTACGCCCCGAGAGGAGCAGGTCCAGCGCGTGGCCCGTCCCGATCAGTCGGGGAAGGGTCCAGCCGAGCCCCCACTCCGCGATCAGACCGCGCTGTGGAAACGCGACGAAGAAGCTCGCACGGTTGGATGCAAAGCGCAGATCGCAGTAGAGCACGATCGACACGGCCATCCCGACGCACGGCCCGTTGATCGCTGCAATGATCGGCTTGCGTATGGACGTCAAGTACGAGTAGGTCTGTCGGAAAGAGGCGCCCATCTCCGGATCCCCGGGGTCGGCCTCCAGTCCCTCCCCCTCGTCGGTTGCTTGCGTCCCGCTGCCGATCCCCTGCAGGAGTTTCAGGTCGGCGCCGGAGCAGAAGCCGCGGCCCGCCCCGGTCAGGATGATTGCCACCACCTTCGGGTCTTCCTCGGCCTGGGCCAGCGCGTGGCGCACCTCGCGCTCCATCCGGTCGGTCCAGGCGTTGAGCCGTTCCGGACGGTTCAACGTGATGGTCGCGACCGGGTCCTCCACTTCATAGAGAATCTGCTGATACAAAGCCTCTCCTGACGCGGCTCGTCACCGCGATCAGTCGAATTTTGTTCCTCCACCCGACCGCGTCGGGGGGTCGAAGGTGCGGGCAAGGCCGAGGATGGGGCAGACGTCCGCTCCGGAGAGGAGTCGGTACGGCGCTTCCGCGTCCGGCTGGAACTCCGCCGTCGCTTTGCCGTCGGCAAGGGGCTTCTGGCATTCAGGCGTGTTGGGAATGACTGCGATCACACCGATGCGTTTGCGAATCGAGAGAGGCCTTGCGAGTCCCGCACCCCGCTTTTCTCTGAAGGCGACGGGCCTCGCAAACTCGAATTCCCCGCGCGCGAAGGCCACGTCGTCGTCTCGGTAAAACACTTTGAAGCTCACCTCCGCCTTGGTCCGCGCGGGTGTCATCTGGGCCCGATGTTGGTTGACCCACTCTTTCAGCGAGAGGAGGCCGATCGGGTCGCAGTCTCCCTCGCTGCCACGCACGGCTGGGATGTGGCCGAAAGATGTGTACTCGATCGTCGCTCCCGGCTTGATCACCTGAGTGCATCGATACCCGCCCGGAAAGAGAAATCGGTACTCGTGTTCCTCGACCTTCAGCGTCGCGTCGAGGTAGGTGCTGCGTTTGGTGACGTTCTGAACCGTCCCCTCCTCACCGATCCCCGGCATTTTCCAGGACCACAGAGTCGTGCGCGTGGCCATGCATGCAGTCGTCATGATTCCAATCAGCATGAGCGCAGGCAGCACGCGGTTAATCGTCTTGAGCCGTCTTGCTGATAGCCATGCCATGGTATTTCCCCCCTCAATCCGGAGAAGCAACGTCCCGTACTTACTGGGGTGCAGTATAGGCTGCTGCGATCGCTCGCGGACTGAGTACGCGAGCGATCGGGGCTCCTACCGCTTCTGATAGAGGGCGCCTGACTCAGAGTTCAGCGCAGGCCGCGGCGTATGATCTCCTCGGCGATCTGCGCGGCGTTCGTGGCCGCGCCCGGCACCGTTGGAGACGACGAAGACGCCGCTGCCCCGACCGGGCCTCTGCAGGCGCCTTTCCGGGCTGAAGAGCGTGATGTTGAGGTCGTAGCGCTCGCCTCGGAAGACGAGAATGCCCCCATCCTCCTGCGGAACCCTTCGGATCGCCTTCTTCGCCTGTATCTGCTCCTCGTCGGAGACGATGCGACCTCCGCGGCGCTTGCGGTCGGGGGACTCACAGACTGGGGGGTAGCACCGGGCGCTGGGCGGTCTCAGCCCTCGTGCTCTCGCAGGATGTTG
>DAOVBF010000189.1 GCA_030673955.1 Deltaproteobacteria bacterium | reverse complement strand
GACGAAGAGACCTGGGGGATGCTGGCGGACGTCTTCGGCGATCCGAGCAGTCTGAACGACGTGGTCGTCTCGCGGCACGACGACAAGGACGCTGCGAAGTGCCAGTACAAGACCTACGAGAAGGTCGGCGAGCTGTACTACGCCAAGATGAAGACGTTCGTGAGGTGCAAGAAGTACGCCCTCAAGGGCAAGCATCGCTTCACCGACCCGCATGAGTTCGGCAATACCGATGAGGACGAGCGGGTGGAGTCCCTGCCTGAGTTGCAGGCCGAGATCCTCGCCTGCGTCGCGGCCGATCCCAAGGGCAAGATTGCCAGGGCCAAGAGGAAGCTCGAGAGGAAGGTCCTGGACAAGTGCGAGCTGGACGATATGGACACACCGCTCGCCGACGTCTTCCCGGGCGATTGTGCGCAGGCCGCGAGCGTCTTCGAGACGGACCCGAGCGCCTTCATGGACTGCTTGGATGAGGTCACCGAGAACCGCCTCCACACGTCCATGAACGCGTTCGATGGTCTGACCATCGACTGCCCGTAAGCAGGGGGACGTTGGTTAGGAAGTTTACTTTAGCTCGCTAGACCGCTCGGCGGGCGCAGGCTGGGTCGCCTGCTGCCCGCCGAGTTTTTTTTAATTACCTAACGAACGTCTCGATTGGTGCCTTTGGGGTGGTGCCCGGAGCGGGATTCGAACCCGCACGGAATGTTACTTCCGAGGGATTTTACGCTTCCCCGGAGATTTCTCCCCGGCGCGGACTATCTCTTCGCCCCTGAGGGGCGCCGGGCGCTCGTCGGCGAGGATTATTGTTGGGACTCACCCCGCTAGTCTCTGCACCTTCCGCGGAACCGAAGCCCTCCGCGGCTTGGCTCAGGATTACCCTACCTCCCCGACCTGGAGCGGCTTAGGCTTCCCTGAATTCACCCGGTTTCTTACCCGCGTGTTGCCACGCGGGAGACCCGTTCCCGAGTCCCCTGTGTCTACCGGTTCCACCATCCGGGCACGGCCTCGAACTATAGCCCTGTGAGCGCCCGTGAGGGAGTTCTGGAGCTGGACGGTGCTGGAGCCGCGGCTTTTCTAAGTCCTGAACCGGAAGCGCTCGCGCAGGGCCTCTTCCGAGGTTTGCTCGAGGAGCGTGGTGAGGGTATCCCGGTCGAGAATCGTGATGCGCTGGTAGGCGAGCTCCGGACGCTCCAGCTCCAAACGGTAGAGCTCGCGGGGTTCGCACAGAATCTGCCTTACGAACGCCGTGCAGCCTTCATCGATGTCCTGCTGGATGGAGGCGAGAATCCGGCGGACTCGTCGGTGCCGATGGCCTAGGGGATCAGCGTAAAGCTCGAGGGTGCGCGCCCGGTGCGCGAGTCGAAAGCTTCCCGGTGTGCGTGCCATGGCCATGCGCTGAACTCCAAAACCGCATCCTATCGGAGCGCCTCTGACGTGGCAACCAAAGGTCGGACGGCGGCCTGGAGCCGGACGAGCGAGCGATCGTAGCGCTCCAAGGTGGCGCGGGAGCCCCCCAGAAGCTCGATCCCGACCGCCGCTGCGGCCCGAGGCCCCGTCTCTCCCGGTTCGATGACGACCCGGGTCCAGCAGGCCCGGCCAATCAGCTCGATGGGCGTGGCCTCATCCTGCATGTGGATCTGAAGCATCAGGCGTGTGCCTACCGTGGGCGGTCGGGTGCAGCGCAGGCCGACGCCCCGACGCGAGAGATCCAAGACGCGGTTGTCGTCGTTGAACGCGTAGTAGGGCGCGCCCGTGGCGGGATCACGCAGCGGGTCGATCGAGGCGGTGCTGGCGAGCAGGTGAGTGCTTGTCCGCCGCTCGCGCCGCTGCTCGACCGCGCGCGCAGCGGAAAAAGCGTCAGGGTCGCTGGGGTCGGGCGCTGTTTTGGATCGGGTACGGAGTAGAAATCTGCGCCAGCCCCTGCGCTTCGGGCCAGCGCCGCGCGCTGGCTCGTTTCCCGCGGATGCCGGAGTCGTGGTCCTGAGATTCGGATCCTTCATCGCGCCCCTCCATGCGCCTTCTCGCCTCTTCGGACGCGCTCCCGGGGGCTTGAGGAGCCCGCTCAGCGCACACGCATCCGCGCGTCGAGGGAGCGCTGCAGGCGGCGGGTGACGGAATCGGCCCGCGGAGGTGGGAATTCGAGCCCATCGATGCGACACACGGGCCGGATGCCGCGCAGCGCGTTCGTCACGAGCACCTCGTGCCAGTGGGACCGCTCTCGGATCGACGGGGCCCGGACCTGAACCGCGATCCCCATCTGCTTCGCTAACTCGAGCACCAGGCCGCGGGCGATGCCAGGGAGCACCTGCGAAGTCGAAGCCGTCTGCAGACCCCGATCCGTGACCACGAAGAGATTGGCGCGGGTCGTCTCGAGCACCTGGCCCCGCGCGGAAACGAGCAGAACCTCTCGGCCCGCGGACCGCTCCGCGAGCCAGAGCGCGAGGCGCGAGGTGCCCTTCAAAGCCGCTGCTGTGCGCTCGAGACGAACGGTCTCGAGGGAGATGCCTTGCTTCCGCTCCTTCGCGAGACCTCGCGGCAGGGGCGCACAGGTCGCGAGCTCGAAACCGTCACCGACGACGATGCGTGCCTGGCCGTTCCGAATGCGGTTGCGGGCAGCGAGCTGCGAGAGGATGCGCGACCAGTCGTGACGTTGCGGACGAATCCCCAGCGCGGCACACGCGCTGTGCAGTCTTGCCAGGTGCAGATCCAGGAGCGGCGCCAGGCCGCTCACGAGCCGAAGCGTTTCGTAGAGGCCCACGCCCGCAGTGACGGTCAAACTGGTTGCGGGAGCCCGGGCTCGCTCCTCCGCCACGAAGCGACCGGAGAGCCAGACGGTCCGCTGCTTACGCGTGCTCAACCGGCCTGGCCCCAGAGCGCGGAGAAGGCGCGAGCCTTGTCCCACGTCTCGCGAAGCTCCGCCTCTGCGTCGGAGTCGGCGACGATGCCCCCGCCGAGATGCAGGTACAGACCGTTCCGCTGAGCAACGGCCGTCCGGATGGCGATGGAGAGGTCCAGCCCTCCGGCGGCATCGAAGTAGCCGAGCGCACCGGTGTAGATGCCACGTCGTACCGGCTCGAGAAGGTCGATGATCTCCATGGCGCGGAGCTTGGGCGCTCCGGTAATCGAACCCCCGGGGAAGGTGGCGCGGAGGATCGACGCCCAGTCTCCGGGATCGCGGAGCTGGCCCTGCACCGAGGAGACCAGATGCAACACCGTGGGAAAGCGGCGCAGCTCGGCCATCCGGCGAACCTGGATCGTACCCGTGCGACAGACCCGACCCAGATCGTTCCGCTCCAGGTCCACGATCATGACGTGCTCGGCCCGATCCTTCTCCGCGTGAATCAAGTCCTTTGCCAGCCAGGCGTCCTCCTCCGGGGTGCGGCCGCGCGGACGGGTGCCCTTGATGGGGCAGGTCTCGATCCGGTCCCCGAGCACCCGGAGAAACCGCTCCGGCGAGTTGGAGAGCACCACCGTGTCGCCGCTGTCGAGATAGGCCGAGAAGGGTGCCCCGGCTCGTGCGGTCAGCTGCTCATATAAGATGGGGAGGCACGCCGCTTCGACCGGCTCCAGATCCAGCCGACGCGACAGGTTCACCTGGTAGACATCCCCGCAGCGGATCCAGCGCTGGATCGCGCGAACGCCCGCGCGAAAATCCTTGTCCGAGCTACGCGGCCGGGGCGCAGGAAGCCTGGTCGACCGACCCGGACCGACACGTTCAGCGGCCTCCCGCACCCGCTCCGCCAGCCGATCGACCGCCCGGGGATCGCCCCCGACCACGGCACCCCGGCTCCGGGTCTGGTCATAGACGTACACGGCCCGGAACCCCGCTAGGCAGACGGGCGGGACCGGGATCTCCTCGCGACCCGTATCGGGTATGGACTCGAACTCGCGGCCGAGATCGTAT
>DAOVBF010000271.1 GCA_030673955.1 Deltaproteobacteria bacterium | reverse complement strand
GAAGCCCGCCTGCCGGGACGGCGCATGACTTCGTACGCGCCTTGTTCGGCTTCGCCTCACTGCGCGCGGTGCTGACGCACCGCTTGCGGGCCTCGGCCGCGCTGCTTCAGCACCTTCCAGTAGACCTCCTCGGTACGGGCGACGACGTCGGGCCAGCCGAAGGACGCCTCGATCTTGCGGCGGGCGGCCAGCGCCGTGCGCTGCTCGTCGACCCAGTTCGCGAGGCTCTCGGAGATCCCTTTGGCGAGGGCCGGTGGGTCCCCGGCAGGGACCAGCTTTCCAGCCCCCGCCGCGTGGAGGATTTCGGGAAGCGCGCCGGCCCGGCTGGCCACGACCGGCGTGCCGGACGCGAGGCCCTCGATTGCGGGCAGGCCGAATCCCTCGAAGAGCGACGGCACCACGACCAGCGCCACGCGCCGATAGGCCTCCTCGAGTTCGCGGCGCGGTATCTTGCCGAGAAACCGCACCCGATCCTGCAAGCCGAGATGCGCGAGCTGTCGAGCCAGCTCCGTTCCCTCCGGGAAGCGATCCAGAACCGTCAGGTGAACCTCCTCGGGCAGCAGAGCCAGCGCGGCGAGCAGGTACTCGAGTCCCTTGTTCGGGTCGCCCGCGCGGCCCACGAAGAGCAGCTCGGGTGACGACGGAAGGCGCCGGGGCCGGCCCGGGGCGGGGAGATCCACGCCGTTGAGCACGTTGTGGAGGCGGTCGCGCCGCACTTGAAAGCCTTGCTCGATCTCGCGTGCGGATGCCTCGCTGCTCGTGATCAGCGCGTCCAGCCTGGAGGCCACGCGAGCCTGGGTGCGGATGGGGTAGAAGGTGAGCGTGCCCTTATAGTCCGCGAAGGTCCGGTCCCGCTGCAGGCTGAAGCGTCGGTCGACGGTGAGCGGATGGTGGATCGTCGCCACGACTGGCAGTCCCAGCGCGCGCAGCCACAGGAGCCCGTAGCTCAGCGACTGCACGTCGTGCACGAGGTCGTAGCGGACGCCACGCCTCAGGCGCGCGATCACCTCACGCGCCGCGCGTACGCTGAACGCGAACGGTTCCGGTAGAAAGCCGAAGCGCGTCACGGCGTACTCGTAGAAATTGAGGGGGTGCAGAGCGCGGAAGGGATTCGGCTTCGGCAGGAACGCCGCGCGGTCTCGCTTGAACCTCGCGATCCAGAACTGCTGATTCTCGATCGGCGTGAGACGCGTCCCGGGTATGGGGTCGGGGTAGGGGGGACCGACGAAGCAATCGATCTCGTGGCCACGTCGGACGAGCTCCTTCGTGAGGGCATGCAGGTAGATGCCCTGTCCCCCGCTCTGCATGTTGCCGCGGTACGCGAGAACGGCGATACGCATCAGCTTCGGCCGCTAGCGACTCGGGTGCCGTACAGGACCAGACTCTTGGGCCAGACCCAGTCGAGAATCCGCTCGACCCGGTTCCAGATACGGGAGTGAGTGGCGCGGATCAGAAACTTGCGATAAGCGCGCGTGGGCCCGGTCGCCTCATCGTGAAGCCCGAGCACGGAGCGGATCGCCCAGTACGGGGAGTGCAGGGAATGCGCAAAGCTCACACCGGTTACGCGCAAGCCGGCGCACGACATGGCCAGCGCCAGCTCGCGGGGGCGGAAGATCCGGATATGTCCACCTGGGCTCTCGAAGTAATCCCGAGTGAGACGAAGGTAGACGTGCTCGGTGATCGCGGTCGGGATCGTAAGCCCCAGGGTGCCGCCGGGCCGCAGCACCCGCGCGAGCTCCCGAATGGCCGAAGCGTAGTCGTCCACGTGCTCCATGACCTCGGCACAAATCACCCGGTCGAAAGCGGCGTCGGGGACGGGCAGGCCGAAGACATTGCCCCGGACGACCCCACCGTGGAGCTTTTCGGTCGCCGTCGCGCGTCGCTCGTGGATGCCCGTGCGGGCGAGTCTCAGCCCTTCGATGTCGAGATCCACTGCGACCACGTGTGCACCCCGCTCGAGCGCCCCGAAGGCGTGTCGACCGCCGCCGCAGCCCGCATCGAGAAGCCAGTCTCCGGGTCGGACAGCGAGCCGATCAAGATCGACGGTGAGCACGCGCCACCTCTGCCAGGACCTCGGCGGTGCGCCGGCCGGCCTCGCGCCAGCTGAACACCCGCTGGATGCGTCGCCGCGCCGCACGGCCCATCTCGGCCGCGCGCTCGGGCTGCGAGGCGAGCTCCGTCACGGCTCGTGCAAGTGCATCCACATCCCGGATCGGGACCAGGAGACCGGCCTCGCCCGAGCTTCCCACGACCTCAGGCAGAGCACCGGCGTCCGTCGCGATCACGGGTAGACCGCAGGCCATGGCCTCCGAAGCCGGGAAGCCGAAGCCCTCGAAGAAGGAGGGCACGGCCGCGACTCGCGCGCTGGAGTACTCGGCCACCAGCTCCTTCAGCGAGAGCATGCGCTGGACGAGCATCACGCGCCCGGCGAGGCCGAGCTCGCGGATCTTTTCTGGAACGACGCCGTCGCTCGGAATCCGGCCGTCCACGATCTTGAGCGTGATGTGACTCGGCGTGCGAGCGAGCGCCTCGAGCAGGTTGGCAATGCCCTTCTTGCGGTCCTCCGTACGCCCGACGAAGATCAGGTCGGCGACCTTGGCCCTGTCGATCGGATGAAAGACGTCCGTGTCGGTGCCGTTGTAGACGACGGAGATCTCCTTGAGCTGCACACCGAAGAAGCGAGCGATCTCCGCAGCGGAGGCGTGCGAGACCGTCAGCAAATGCGCCAGCCTCGGCACCACCCGCTCCTGCATGAAGAGCGGGAAGTAGAGCG
>DAOVBF010000051.1 GCA_030673955.1 Deltaproteobacteria bacterium | reverse complement strand
TAGACGAGGCAGGCCTCCGCTGCGATGAACCAGACCCCCACGATCACGGTGATTAGGACGAGGAGGCGATCGATGTCGCCCGCATAGCTCGAGGCGGCTGCGGGGAGCCAGCTCAGCACGGATTCAGCTCCTTTGCATGGCTGTGACCGAACCCAGCGCTGGGCCAGCCGGATTTGGAGAAGTCCGATGGGCCGTGTGCACTGTTTCTAGGCACCCAGAGCCGCAGGTCAAGCGCCTGGCGCCTCCCGTGGGAGGCGGGCGTGGGCTTTTGGCAACGATTAGGCAGAGGGCCGAGCTACTCGTCCCAGCCCTGTCGGAGGCGGGACATGGCTTCGGGGTGCCTGCGCAGCAGGTACGCGAACATCGCCATGGCCGCCAGGATGTTCGCGGCGCCGACGGCCCAGGCGCCCAGTGCGCCAACCAGGTTCGGCACCAGGGTGACCTCGAAGCCGAAGAGGATCGCCTGGAAGAGCAGGAAGATCAGCAGCAGCACCATCCCGAACTGGGGGTTCTCCTCGAACTCCGAAACCATCCAGGCGACGCCCGTGCCCGCGATGAGGAAGAGCAGGCCGTGGAGACCGGTGTAGGCGAAGACCATGCTCATGTCGACCGAGGTCGACGTTTCGACCGTCTTGCCCAGAAACAGCACGCTGCCCAGCAGAGAGGGCGTGAAGAAGATCTGCCCTCGAATGGCATCGATGATGAGGAAGAAGACGGCGACGGCGAAGGCTCCGAGGGTCCCACAGAGAATTCCATCCTCGACCAGGACCGTGGTCCGGCTTCTCGGAGGGACGGTCGAAGCGGTCGGCGTGGCGTCCCCTGGACCGATGCTCAAAATGAAATCCTCCCTGGCATGGGGTGCTGGACGCGAGAATATACCAGACTTTTAAGTCCGGTTTCCAATGGGCCTCCTTCCCCTCCCGCGCCGGTATTTATCCGAGGATCTGCGCACGGACCCGTTATGCTACGGAGCCGTCTCCTGGACCCGGCCCTCGAGCCGGGGTGAAGGATCGGAGCCATGACCGGCGGACCCAGAATGCCCGAAGCTCCCCGGAACCTCGTCGTGGTGCTGATGGACAGCCTGAATCGCCACATGCTGGGCTGCTACGGGGGCCGCGAGTTCGACACCCCGAACCTGGATCGCTTCGCCCGGCGCGCGGTGCGCTTCGATCGGCACTACGCAGGCTCCCTGCCGTGCATTCCGGCACGACACGATTTGCTCTGCGGCGCCCTCGACTTCCTGTGGAAGCCATGGGGGTCGATCGAGCTCTGGGAGGCACCCGTCACGGCGGCCCTGCGTGCCGAGGGCGTGGTCTCGATGCTGATCTCGGATCATCCCCACCTCTTCGAGACCGGGGGCGAGAACTACCACACGGACTTCACGGCCTGGGACTACCAGCGTGGGCACGAGAGCGACCCGTGGAAGACGCGACCGGATCCGAGCTGGGTCGGGGCTCCCGGCTTTCAGCGCGGCTACATGCCCTACGACAACTCTCGGGGCTGGTTCCGCGGCGAGGAGGACTTTCCGGGTCCGCGCACCCTGGCGGCGGCTGCGCGCTGGCTCGACGATCACGCTGCGCATCACGATCGCTTCCTGCTTTTTATCGACGAGTTCGACCCTCACGAGCCCTTCGACACGCCCGAGCCCTACGCATCGATGTACGACGCGAGCTGGGAAGGTCCGCACCTGATCTGGCCGCCCTACGTGCAGGGTGCCGTCGAGAAGGGGGTGCTCACGCAGCGCCAGGCCCGGCAGATCCGCGCCTGCTACGGTGCGAAGCTCAGCATGATCGACCGCTGGTTCGGTCGGGTCCTCGATGCGATGGATCGCAACGGTTTCTGGGACAACACGGCCTTCGTTGTTTGCACGGACCACGGACACTACCTGGGCGAGAAAGACATCTGGGGGAAGCCGGGCGTTCCGATCCAGGCACCTCTTGGACACATTCCGCTCCTGATCGCGCTGCCCGGCGTCGAGCCGGGGGCGACCTCGGCTCTGACCACCACGGTGGACCTCTTCGCCACGATTGCGGACCTCTTCGGTGTCGGGGTTACGCATCGTACCCACGGACGTTCTTTACTGCCGTTGCTGCGGGGCGAGGTGAACGCCGTCCGCGACAGCGTTCTGTGCGGCGTGTATGGTCGCCAGGTTCACCTGATCGATGGGACTTATAACTACTCACGCGGGCCGGCCGACAAGAACGAGCCCCTGTCCATGTGGTCGAACCGCTGGTCAACCATGCCCGTTTACCCGTACCCGGGCCCCAGGCTCCCGCATCCGGACGACCGCGCCCGGCTCGATTACATGCCGGGCTCCACGATTCCCGTGATCCGCCAACCTTTCCGCGAAGGCGATTTGCTGCCCTACTGGTCGCTGGGAACAGCGCGCGGGAATCGGCTTTGGAATATTGCCGAGGATCCGCACGAGGAGCACGATCTGGCCGGAACCGCGGTCGAGAAGCAGCTCGAGGAGAAGCTGCGCGAGGCCCTTCGCGAAATCGACGCGCCCGACGACCAGTTCCAGCGCCTGGGACTGGCGTGAGGTCGGAGGACAGGAGCCCCGTGTCAGAGCCCGCGAGCACGCCCGGTTATCGGCAAGCGCGTCTACCGATCGAAGAGCGGGTCCGCGATCTGCTCGGTTGTATGACGCTTGTCGAGAAGCTGGCGCAGCTGGGCGGCGTCTGGGGGCTCTCCGTAAGCGACGCTGGCGGATTCTCCGAGGCCAAGGCCAAGGAGGTGCTGCGCCACGGCACCGGTCATATCACGCGTCTGGCCGGGGCGACCGTACTCCGCCCGCGCGAGAGTGCGAGCCTGGCCAACCAGATCCAGCGCTTCCTGCTGGAGCACACGCGCCTGGGCATCCCGGCGATCGTGCACGAGGAGAGCTGCGCCGGCTACTCGGCGCGGGACGCGACCTGCTTTCCGCAGGCCATCGGCCTCGCGAGCACGTGGGAGCCCGAGCTCATCGAGGAGATGGCGTGCGTGATCCGGCGGCAGATGCGTGCCGTCGGCGCACACCAGTCCCTCGCCCCCGTGCTCGACATCGCGCGGGATCCGCGCTGGGGTCGCAGCGAGGAGACCTTCGGGGAAGACCCCTACCTCGTGGCGCGTATGGGCACCGCCTATGTTCGCGGGCTGCAGGGCAAGACCCTTCGGGACGGCGTCGTGGCAACTGGGAAGCATTTCCTGGGCTACGGCGCTCCGGAGGGCGGCCTGAACTGGGCACCTGCACCGCTGACGCGGAGGGAGCTTCTCGAACGCTTCGTGCCGCCCTTCGAAGCGGCCATACGAAGAGCCGGGATGCGTGCCGTCATGAACGCCTACCACGAGATCGACGGGGTCCCGTGTGGTGCATCCAGGGAGCTGCTCCAGGAGCTGCTGCGTGGCGAACTCGGCTTCGATGGCGTGGTCGTGAGCGACTACTTCACCCTCCAGACCCTGATGACTTACCACCGGATTGCCGGGAGCGAGTCGGAAGCTGCGCGGCGCGCCCTCGAGGCCGGGGTGGATCTCGAGCTGCCCGCGCTTGCTTGCTATGGCGAACCCTTGCGCGAGGCCATCGAAGCCGGTGAAGTCTCGGAAGAGCTCGTGGATCGGTCCGTTGCGCGGGTCCTGCGGATGAAGTTCGAGCTCGGACTCTTCGAGGCTGTCAGCGTCGACGCAGCGGCGGCGCCCGCGGTCTTCGATACCGCTCCGCAGCGGGGACTTGCCCGGCGCCTTGCGCAGAAGTCGATTGTGCTGCTGAAGAATGACCACGAGCTTCTGCCGCTCGATCCCTCTCTTGGCAGCATCGCGGTGATCGGCCCCAGCGCGGACAGCGTGCGACTCCTGCAGGGTGACTATCACTACCCCACGCATCTCGAGATTCTGTCGGAGATCGGTCCGTCCACCGGCTCGGGTGAGGTCGACCCCGCGCAGCTCTTCGTGCCGATGGTCAGCGTGCTCGAGGGCATTCGCGCTGCGGTGTCCGACGCCACCGAGGTCCGATCGGCCCGGGGCTGTGAGATCCTCGGGGAATCGACCGAGGGCTTCCAGGAGGCGGTCGAGATCGCGCGCCGCTCGGAGGTGGCGATCGTTGTGGTCGGCGGTAAATCGGGTCTGGTCGAGGGGTGCACCAGCGGCGAGTTCTGCGACCGCGCAGAGCTCGGGCTCAGCGGCGTGCAGACGGAGCTTGTGCTTGCGGTTGCCGAGACCGGGACGCCCACCGTTTTGGTGCTGATCAACGGCCGGCCCCTCGCGCTCACGCGCGTCGCGGAGCGGGTTCCCGCCCTGGTTGAGGCCTGGCTTCCCGGCGAGGAAGGCGGCCGAGCGCTGGCGGATGTGCTGTTCGGCGCTGCGGACCCCGCTGGCCGGCTGCCCATGACGTTCCCGCGCGCGGTCGGGCAGGTGCCCTTGTATTACAACCACAAGCCGTCGGGCGCGCGCAGCCAGATGCGCGGCGATTATGTGGATCTCTCGAGGCAACCGCTCTTTCCCTTCGGCCACGGCCTCTCGTACACGCGCTTCGAGTACGCGAACCTTCGACTCGGCGCACGGCAGCTCCCCGCGACGGGCACACTCGAGATCGCGGTCGACGTCACCAATGTCGGTGCGCGCGCCGGGGAAGAAGTCGTGCAGCTCTACATCCGCGATCGCGTCGCGAGTCTGACCCGGCCCGTGAAGGAGCTGAAGGGCTTCCGGCGTATCTCGCTCGAACCCGGCGAGACGCGGCGTGTGGTCTTCGAGCTCGACCTCGGTCAGCTGGCGTTCTACGACGAAGAGATGACGCTGGTCGTCGAGCCGGGGCAGGTCGAGATCATGGTCGGAAGCTCCTCGGAGGCCATCCGGCTCCGGGATCAGTTCGAGATTAGCGGAGAGCGGCGCGTCTTGGGGCGCGCGGACGTGGCGCCTACGCGGGTCGAGGTGCGCTGAGAGGGGACCGGGAGGGCGTCAGGTGTATCTCGGGATCGACCTCGGAACCTCGAGTGTCAAGCTGGTGTTGGTCGACGACGCGCAGCGAGTTCTGGACCAGGAGAGCGCCGCGCTCGACGTGCAACGGCCGCGGCCGTTCTGGTCGGAGCAGGAGCCCGAGGCCTGGTGGGACGCGACGGTTGCGGCGATCGGCGCGTTGAAGGAACGCCGCGGTCGAGAGCTCTCGGCCGTGCGCGGAATCGGTCTCTCGGGGCAGATGCACGGGGCGACGCTGCTCGACGCCGGGGACCGCGTGCTGCGCCCCGCCATTCTCTGGAACGATGGCCGCAGCGGGGCACAGTGCGTCGAGCTCGAGCGACGCGTCCCGCACGCGCGCGAGATCACGGGCAACCTGAGCATGCCTGGCTTTACCGCACCCAAGCTGCTCTGGGTCGCGGAGCACGAGCCGGAAATCTTCGAACGGGTGGCCAAGGTCCTGCTGCCCAAGGATTACCTGCGTTTGCGGCTCAGCGGAGAGTACGCGAGCGACATGTCGGACGCTGCCGGCACCTTATGGCTCGACGTGGCGAAGCGTGCGTGGTCCCCGGAGATGATCTCGGCCACGGAGCTTGCGCCCGACGCGATGCCGCGTCTCTACGAGGGATCGCAGGCCACGGGCGTGCTGCGACGCGCGCTCGCAAGCGAGTGGGGTATGCGCGACGACGTCGTCGTCGCGGGCGGCGCCGGCGATCAGGCGGCAGGCGCGGCCGGGGTGGGCGTGGTGGAGCCCGGACAGGCCTTCCTGTCGCTGGGAACCTCCGGGGTGTACTTCGTGGCGGGCGATGCCTTCGCTCCGAACCCGAAGGGCGGTGTGCACGCCTTCTGCCATTGCCTGCCCGGGCGCTGGCACCAGATGTCGGTGATCCTGAGCGCCGCGAGCTGCCTCGGCTGGGCCGCGCGGCTCACGGGAGCACGCGACGAGGGCAGCCTGCTGGCCGAGATCGAGAAGGCCGACCGGGATCCGGGCGGCGTGATCTTTCTGCCCTATCTCTCGGGTGAGCGAACACCGCACAATGACCCCCATGCCCGGGGTGTTTTCTTCGGCCTGACCCACGCAACCGAGCGCGCCGAGCTCGGTCGCGCGGTACTCGAGGGAGTCTCCTTCGCATTAGCGGACGGACAGACCGTGCTCCTGGAAGCGGGGACGAGCATTGACCGCGTATGGGTGATCGGTGGGGGCGCGTGCAGTCCCTTCTGGGGTCGGATCCTGGCCAGTGCGTTGGATCGGTCGCTCCACTACGCCGCCGGAGCAGAGCTGGGACCGGCCTTCGGCGTGGCGCGACTCGCGCGGCTGGCCGTGACGGGCGAGGAGCCGAGCGCCGTCTGCACGCCACCCGAGGCCGGCCGAGTGATCTCGCCCGACCCGTTGCTTCGCGACCGCTATCGCGAGCGCTTGTCGAGCTACCGGGCACTTTACCGCGCGCTGCGCAAGACCTTTGAAGACCAGGCGAGCCACGCCTGACGCTAACGAGGAGACCCCCAATGGCCGAACCCTTCTTCCCCGGGATCGAGCGCATCCGCTACGAGGGACCCGAGACCGAGAACGCCTTCGCATACCGCTTTTACGACCCCAGCCGCGTGGTGCTCGGAAAACGCATGCAAGACCACCTGCGCTGTGCCGTCTGCTACTGGCACAGCTTCTGCTGGCCGGGGAGCGACGTCTTCGGTGCAGGCACCTTCGAGCGTCCCTGGCTGCAAGGTGCCGCGCCACTCGCACTTGCCGAGCGCAAGCTCGAGGTCGCGTTCGAGTTCTTCGAGAAGCTGGGTGTGCCGTTCTTCACCTTCCACGATCGTGACGTGGCCCCCGAGGGCGCGACACTCGCCGAGAGCCGGGCTCACCTGGACCACATGCTCGACCGAGTCGAGCTCGAGATGGAGCGGACCGGCGTGAAACTTCTGTGGGGCACGGCCAACCTCTTTTCGCATCCCCGCTATGCCGCGGGTGCGGCAACCAACCCCGACCCCGAGGTGTTTGCCTACGCCGCTGCCCAGGTGAGGGATGCCCTCGAGGCGACCCACCGCCTCGACGGTGCGAACTACGTGCTCTGGGGCGGGCGCGAAGGCTATGAGACCCTTCTCAACACGGATCTGCGACGCGAGTCCGAGCAGCTCGGCCAATTCATGCGGCTGGTGGTTGAGCACAAGCACCGGATCGGCTTCCCGGGCACGATCCTGATCGAGCCGAAGCCCATGGAGCCGACCAAGCACCAGTACGATTACGACACGGCGGCCGTCTACGCCTTCTTACAGAAGTACGAACTCGAGCGGGAGATCAAGGTCAACATCGAAGTTAATCATGCCACGCTTGCAGGGCACAGCTTCGTACACGAGCTGGCCTTCGCTTTCTCGAACGATATTTTCGGCAGCGTCGACATCAATCGGGGCGATCCTCAGCTCGGCTGGGACACCGATCAGTTCCCGAACAGTGTCGAGGAGGCGACCCTCGCGCTCTCCACGATCCTAAAGGCCGGGGGCTTCACGACAGGCGGCTTCAACTTCGATGCCAAGCTGCGCCGTCAGAGCCTCGATCCGGTCGATCTCTTCCACGGGCACATCGGTGGGATCGACACGCTCGCGCGCGGTCTGCTGGCCGCGGCGCGCATGCTGGAGGAGGGCAAGCTCCAGGCCTTCGTAGACGAGCGCTACGCGGGCTGGGAGAGCGCTCTGGGGCGGGCGATCCTGAAAGGCGAGCGCAGCCTGGCGGACCTGGCGCGAGACGTGGAGGAGAAGAAGCTCGAGCCAGCCCCCGTCTC
>DAOVBF010000264.1 GCA_030673955.1 Deltaproteobacteria bacterium | reverse complement strand
GGTGTCGCGTACATCACCCTCAACCGCGAGGAGGTGGGGAACGCGATCAGCCTGGAGATGGGGCGGGAGCTGATGTCTGCCGCGCTTCAATGCGAGGAGGATCCAGCGGTTCGGGCTGTGCTCATCGGGGCCAAGGGCAAGCTCTTCTGCGCCGGAGGTGATCTCGGCGGCTTTGCCTCGGCGGGGGATGCCCTGCCGCGGCTGCTCAAGGAGCTGACCACCTATCTCCACGCGGGGATTTCGCGCTTTGCGCGCATGAGAGCGCCCGTGGTCGCCGCGGTCCACGGGACGGCGGCGGGCGCAGGCTTCGGCCTCACGTGCGCGGCGGACTTCGTGGTCTGCAGCGAGTCGGCGAAATTCACGATGGCCTACACGCGTATAGGGCTCACGCCGGATGCGGGCTCCACGTTTTACCTGCCTCGTCTGATCGGGGCGCGCCGCACTCTCGAGCTGATGCTGGCCAACCGCGTGCTCAACGCGGAGGAGGCGCTGGCATGGGGCCTCGTGAACCGAGTGGTGGCGGAGGACAAGCTTGCGGAGGAAGCGGAGAAGCTGGCGCGGAAGCTCGCCACCGGACCGACGGAGGCGTTCGGAGCCTTGAAGAAGCTTGTCGTCGACAGCGCTGGGGAGACCCTCGAATCCCAGCTGGAACACGAATCGAGGGCGATCGCCGATGCCGCTCGAACGGCGGACGCTCGGGAAGGCATCGAGGCCTTCTTCGCGAAGCGTGCCGCCAAGTTCAGAGGCGCCTAGAGCGGAGGGCGGCTCTGCCGCCCGATAACCCGCTAAGACAGAGTAACGCGCTGGGCGTCGCCCACGTACAGGTATCGGTCCGGCGTGCAGGTCAGGATGATGATCTGGCACTCACGCCCCGTGACCGCGAGCACGGCGCTCATCTCGGCCTGGCGCTGCGGATCGGTATTGCCGAGCGCGTCGTCGAGGATCACCGGCACACCGCCGTCCTCCGCCACGATCGTGGCGCAGGCGAGGCGGCTGATGAGGCTCAGCTGCTCCTTCGTACCCGTGCTCAGACGCCGGAACGGCACCGTGCGTCCGTGGAGCGTGCGCGCCTCGATGGCCAGGTCGTCGCTCATCGAGATCGCAAACGAGTCGCCGAAGACATAGCGCCCGAGCTTCTCGATACGCTCGCGCAGCGGCGCGACATACGCCCGGCGCGCCGTGTCCCGCGCCGCCAGCATCGTGTCGTGGAGCAGCCTGGCCGCCGCGGCCCGCCGGCGCAGCGCCACGAGGTGCTGCAAGCGATGATGCAGGTTCGTTCGCGCCTGGTCCAGGCGCTCGGAAAGCCCATCCTGGCCACGATCTTTGAGACGAGCGTTCACCTCGATCTGCTCGTCCCGGAGCTTACGCATCTCCTCCTCGGCACCTTCGAGGGCCCGCCGGGCGTTGCGTGCGAGCAGCTCCACGCTCTCCGGATCGCTCGCGGCGAGCCTCTTCTCGGCCTGCTCGAGCTGAACACGCGCTTGCCTGGCCTTCTCGGTTGCCTCCTCGTGGCGTTGCTGAAGCACGGCGTCGGAACACCCACGTCGCGCCCGCTCGAGCTTTTCTCGAGCGCGCTCGTCCTCCTTCTCCGCGAGGTTGAGGTGCACGCTCGCCTCGACATGATTCTTTTGGAGCCGATCCCGGTGCTCGCGGGAGAGCTCGTGCCCCCTGCGTGCCTCCTCGAGCCCGCGCTGCGCGCCCGCAGCGGCGACCTCGGCTTCTTCCAGTAAGCGCTTGGCCGTGCTGAGGTCGTCAGGCAATGGCGGTTCGCTGGGGCGCTCTTGCGGGTAGGCACGGATGCGTCGCTCCGCCCGCTCGATCTTCTGTTCCAGCTCTTGGGCCGTGAGGTCACGTAGGTTGTCCCGCAGGACGTCTCGCTGTTGCCTGAGCGTACGCTCTGACTCACGGCGTCGGTCGTTGGCTTCGACCGCTGCTTCCGGGGTTTCAACGCCTGCCTCGGTACAGAGCGCACGCAGTTGCTTCTGAGCCTGGGCAACGGCCTGGTCGTGGGCTTCGAGACTCGTGCCCGCGCGGACCTCGAGCCTCGCGAGTCGGGGAAAGGTCACAGCGAGCGAGTCCACGACGTTGCGCTGGGTCGACGTGCCGTGCGAGAGAGATACGGGCTCATCGTCCAGCTCCACCGCTATATCGGCCAGTGCCTCGATCTCGACGGTCGGGCCTCCCGCCTCGCGTTGCGCGCGGGCGCGCTCGAGCTTCAGGTGCGCGTCCTGAATCTGCGCGAGCCGTTCGTCGTTGATCCTGGATTCCGTCAGGGACTTCTCGGCCTCGCGCACAGCCTCGAGGGCCGCATCCGCACGAGCTTTGCGCTCGCGAAATTGCGCGAGGTCGAGCTGGTCGCGCAGAAAGTCCACGTCGCCTCGTCGAAGCTTAACCGCATCCGCAGCCGCCTCCGCCGCGTCCGTGGCGCCGGCGAGGTCCTTGAGTTTGCCCTCGCTCGCCCGCTTCGCATCCTCCAGGGCGGGGACACTGGCTTGATGATCCTCCCGCAGGCGCGCGTACGTCGCCTCGGCTTCCTTGAGTGACGTCGCCAGAGCCTCGCGCTCCTGCTCCTCACGCCTCGCGTTCTTCTGGGCCTCGTCTTCAGCCTTCCAACGGTCCCGCAGCGCCACGAGTGCTTGGCTGAGCTTGGATACCTCCTCCCAGTGCGCGGCACGCGCATGCACATCTGCCTTGAGTTCCGAAATACGCGGCCCGCGCGCCTCGAGCTCACTCGCAAGGCTCGCGCTCCGCTCGAGATCGGCTTCGAGATTCTCGAGTTCGCGTTGCGACGAATCGACCTCTCCTCCGGCCTGCTCCCTTGCGCGCTGGGCCTCGTCGAGCTCCT
>DAOVBF010000058.1 GCA_030673955.1 Deltaproteobacteria bacterium | reverse complement strand
CTGGCAAAGCCAGCCTGTCCGCACGGCACGCGCAAGGCAACGCGAAGCGTTGCCGCGTGGCCGGACGGGCTTTGCCCGTCCGCTGCCACCCGGACTGTGCGTGCCTCGGGGCCCTAGCGCGTGAGGATGCGCTCGCGTTCGGCAAAGCCCCGGTGCAGCCAGAATTGAAGGCCATCCTCGTTCTCGTTCTCGACCCGCACGGAGATCCGGCCCCCGCCCCGGGCTTCGAAAAACTCGCAGGCAAAGGCCAAGAGCGCGGTCGCAACACCCCGGCGGCGCTGCGCGGGATCGACATAGAGCTCGTGGACCCAACCGACACCGGACTCTCCGCGCAGCCTCCTCTCGCCCCCTGTCACCTCAGCAAAGACGAAGCCCACCAGCTCCGTGCCGGTATCGGCGACACCCAATCGGCAGCCGCGCGCCCGAAGGCCACGCTCGATCTCGTTCCGCAGCACCTCGCGGATCCCGGGCGGAGCAGGGTAGTCCGGGTCGAGGCGCCGGTGGTACTCGATCAGATCGAGCCAGAGCCGGAGAACGCCCGGGCAATCCGCGGCCCGCGTGGGCCGGATCAGCGCCGCCTCTGTCACAGGCCTACTTCACGACCCTGCGTTCGCGTGTGCGGACCATCCGGAACGTCCCATGCTTGGTCTCCTCGCGCCATCGGCCGCGAAGCTCATCGGAAGCCACCTGCTCCTGGATCTCGAAAACACTGGCCTCCTCCATCCCGGCGAGCCCTTCGGTACCGGAGAGAGCATCGACGATTTCGATCCGGACCTCGGATTCCCCGAAGCTCACGTCCCAATTCCGGGAGAAGGTGAGCGTGTTCATCCCGCCAGCGCTGAGTGAGGACAGCGACTTGAAGCCCTCCTCGACGCTGCCCGAGAGACGCTTTCGGGTCATCGCGCGCGAACTCACCTCGATCGCCTCTCGGATGCTCTTCCAGCCCCCCTGGTCCGGCTCCCAGGGCAGGTGTTCCGTCATGGCGTGGCGCCGGACCAGCTCCAACTCTTCGTCAAAGAGCACATAGGGGTACTTCACCCAGACGAGGCGGTCTTCTGCCTGTTGGATCGACCACGCGAAGTCCTTGAACTTGGTGAGCGACTCGTCCTCTGACCGCTTGTCCTTGTAGTGGATCAGCACGTACCACTCCCCCGAGAGGTCGAGCTTCGTGAAGTCGCGCTCCGCCGCCTTCTCGGGCGCCGTGTCCGCGAGGGACCCCGCAACACCGAAGAAAAGCAGGGCGAGCTGGATTCCGAGCACCACGCGGGAAACTGGCATGGGTTGGAATTATATCGCTCGGTAAACCTCAGGGTATGAGCGCCAGACCGGGATGCCGCAGAAGTGGCTCCCCTCCGGGCAGCGCGGACGCGCCCATCCGTCCCGAACCACGCAGGGAGGCCCAATGTGCGCACAGAGCGCCGGGTGGACCTCGCGAACCTGCTCCACCTCGTCCATGGACGCCTCGTAGATCTCCCGCTGCGCATTTAGACAGGTCCGCGTGGTCCACTTGTGCAGCAGATGGAGCAAAGCACCCGATTCCTGGAAGCGAATCGCCCGCGCATTCGGGAGCAGGTACTGGGCAAGCCGCACGTCCACGCCTCGCCGGATCAGATCGTTCTTCGCCTCCCAGAGCGCCCAGATCGCCTCGTCGAAACGGCGTCGTACCCTCGGGTCGGCTTCGATCAACTCCGGCACGATCACATCGGGCTCGCTCGTGTCGTGGCGTGAAAGAAGCGGCCGCGAGCCCGGGACCATCCGGTGGCGCTGTGCCTGTGAGTCGGCGCTATGCGAGAGCTTCTTCCGGAACGTGTAATGCGCGTGCTCGAGAGTTCGCATCAGGGGCGAGTGCATCGAGACGTTGAGCGTATCGAGGCGGTGCCGGTTGCGCGCGGGATTGAGCACCAGATCCAGGGCCTCCTCGTCCGCGCATTCGAGGGCAGAAATCCCCAGGACCTCGCGCACCGCCTCCGCCACCTGCGCCGGCGCGTCGGGCGCGTACGAAACGAGCAGCGAGCGGCGCTTGCCCAGGCACGCGTCGAAACTCTCTCTCCAGCGCGCAGAGACCGGACCCGCCGCCCGTGCCTGGCTTTCCAGGATCTCCGACTCTTCGAGTGGAGCCTGGCCCACGTAACGGAAGAAGTCGGGATCGACCTCCTCGACACAGGCGACCATCTGGCCAACCACCCGACCGGCCTCCTCTGGCACGTCGCTCGCGGCGACCATGCGCCGCAGCCGGTGCAGGACGATACCCGAGATCGTGTGCACCAGTGCGGTGTGGCAGGCCACGGGGATCACGTAACGCGCGGTCTCGATGGCGCGCTTCTCGATGTCGTGGCCGATCGACTGATGGAACGAGGCCGACTTCCGAGCGGGGAGCCTCCAAAGACCCGCGAGCCGCTCCCGCACAACCGGTTTCAAGAGCTCGGTGAGGTCACGGTACGCCCGCCACGCCTCGAGCACCGCCCCCTCGTAGATCTCGCGCTCCGCCCCTCCCAGCGCAGGCGGGACGTGCGCCCGGGCGCGAGCCAGAACCACGTAACGCTGGCTCTGCTGCTCCGAATTGTAGAAAGGATGGCGGTGAAGAAAGGACCACACCAGCTGGCGCGACACACCTTCGAGCGAGAACTCGAAGGTGGCGTGCTGGTACACGGTGTGGTGTCCAGCCTCGAAGGTGAGCGGACCGATGCGGCGACGCTGCTCAGCGGTGATCTCCTCGGCAGCGATGACCCGGTCCGAGTAGCAGGTGCGCGCTGCCGCGATTGCACCGTCGTAGGGCGAGCCGAACCAGCGCCGCAACGCGATCCGCGCTCCTCCATCGATCACCTGACTCTCGCTCGGGCCTTTGCTGCGCAATGCTGCCCCTCCGCGCCGGCAGGATAGTACGAGGGCCTAGGTTCCGATAGACGCGAGCACCCGGGCGACCTCGTCGCGCTCGAAGCGCGGCAGCGCCCGACCGTCGGTGCGAAATGCGCCGCTTCCTGCCACGGCGAGGGCGAGCGAGCGCACGCCAAAGCCGCGCGCCTCGAGCTCCGTCTGCGCGCGCTCGGCTCGCTCGGCCGGAAAAGCGGCAAGCAGGGTTCCCGAGGCCAGGCTGCCCCACGGGTCCGCGCCCAGAGCCTCACAGACCGCCCGGCCCGGCTCGAACCAAAGCACCGCTTCGGTGTCCACGCGCAGCGCGAGACCAGACGCCTCTGCCAGCTCGTGCAGCCCGGCGGCGAGTCCCCCCTCGGTGGGATCGTGCAGCGCACTCGCCCCGAGCTCGGTCGCCAACAAGGCGGGCTCGATGACCGAGACTCCTGGCTCACGCAGAGCCGCACGCGCTCGAGCAATGACCTCGTCAGGAAGCTCGGCCAAATGGAACGCGGCCTCCTCCGCCAGAACGGCAGCGCCCTCCACTGGCGCGGGGCCGACCTGGAACACGACGTCGCCGGCTCGCACCCCGCCGCTCCGCACGAAATGGCCGTCCTCCTGCAAACCCAGCATCTGGCCCACCACGACGGGCTGGGTGACCGCCCGAGTCACCTCCGTGTGGCCGCCCACGAGCGTCGCGCCGATCTCGGCCAGTGCTTCCCGCGTCGCACCGAACAGCTCACACACCTGCTCCTCGTGCGTGCCCTCGGGCAGCAGCACGGTGGCCAGGAACCAGCGGGGCCGCACACCCATCACAGCCACATCGTTCGCGTTGATCACGACCGCGTGGGCACCAACAGCGCTGCTCGTCAGCGTAATCGGATCCGTCGCAGCAATGAGAACACCGCCGGGGACCTCGATCGCGCACGCATCCTCACCGACCGCAGGACCCAGGCGAACCTCCGGAGGGAGCCGCTCCGCTGAGGCCAGCAGCTTCCGGAGCAGCGCCACCGGGAGCTTTCCGATTTCAAGAGGAGCTTCGGCCACGCTCCCAGGGTAGCGCCTCAATGGACCCGGAGAACCGGACGGAGGCAAGCACTCCCTGCCCCGAGGGCGGTGCCGTGCGGATCCGAGGCGGTCGCGCCGAAACGGGGCCTCACGGAGGTTTTCGACAGATCGTGCCCTGACAGGTGTAAACTGGTCTCTGTATAGGGCACGAAACCCCTCAACTGCGTCCTCCCGTGCGTGGGACGCCGCAAGCGGAGGATCGGTTCTTCTCCGGTCTTTCCAGCGCCTTCGGCCCGGGAGCTGCGCCCATGTTGCGCGTGGCACGCAGCTTGCGCCAAAGCGGGGTGGAGACTCTTGCCGTGCAGGGGAAGGCCCGAGAGATGGCGACGATCTGGCTCGTTTCTGAAGACCCGGTCTTGACCGAGACGCTGGCTCTCCACCTGCGTGCGCGCGGGAAGGTCTGGAAGGGACCGCCCGAGCGGAGCCGCTGGAAGGACGCCGAGGGTCCGGATCTTCTCGTTGTGGCTGCACTGGATGCGCCGAGCGGAGACCTCTCCGGTCTGGAGCGTCTGCTCGGCTTCATCCGGACGCTCCCATCGCTGCGCCGCGGACCCGCACCAACTCTTTACATCGAGCCGCCTGGACGACAGCCGTCGGCCGCACTGGCGCGCTCGCTGATCGACGATCGTCCGGTTCGAAGCGTCAGCTGGCCCCTCGAGCCCGATGAGATTCTGGCCGCGGCCGGGGCGCTCCTTGACGCACCCGCTCGCCCGCCGAGCCTGCGCGAACGCGCGCGCCGCGCTTGGGTGACCCGCCGCGTGGAGCTCTTCTATGCGGATCTCGATCTGCCCGCGTTGCGCCATGCGATCGATCCTCGTAACGCCGCACGCCCCGTATTTCTGTTCGGAGAGAACGGAACCGGCAAAGGCTTGCTCGCCCGCTACATCCAGAACCTGGCAGAGCCGGCCCGCGAGGAACTCGTTCTCGTTCCCGCCCCGAGCCTGGAGCCTGGACGCGTCGAAGCGCGCGTCCTCGAGCTCTGCGCTGCAAGACGTGTCAGCGTCTATCTCGAAGGACTGGGCCGAGCAGATCGGGCGCTCCAAGAGGAGATCGCGCAGCTCTTGGGCCAGAGCGGCGTGCTGGGCGTCGAGCCCATCCGCTGGATCGCCTCCGCGACCGAAGCCCGTCAGATCGTTCGCGCGCTTCGTGGGCTCCCCTGGATCCGCGTGGATCTGCCGCCGCTCCGAAAGCGTCCGGATCTGGACAACCTCGCACGGACTCTGACGCAGCGCTGGGCTGAGCGCGCCTCGCGCGAGATCGAGCTCGCGGATGACGCGCTCGAGGCGCTGCACCACTACGCATGGCCCGGAAACCTGCAGGAGCTCGAGTCCGTGCTGGATGCGAGTTTGGCTGCGTCATCGGGTCCCGTCCTGGGCGCGGGGGACCTACGGATCGCTCCCCAGCCTGAGACGGCACCCGGCACGCCCGCGCCTTTGGATGTTTCGGAGCCGCCCGAGGCGATCGCAGAGGAGCTGGCGGAGCCGGCAGACCGCGAGCGCGAAGCGGAGGCACCCGCAGCCCAGCCCGTGCCACGCGCCGCGACGTTCGAGGCCGAGCCCGCCTCCGTCGAGAGCCGGGATGCCGACGCGGACCCCGGCCTGCCCGAGATCATGGCTCCCCTGGCGCAGGAGATACGACAGCCAGTGCTCGCGAGTCGCACCTACGCGAGTCTTCTCGAGCAGCGGCCCAACGACGCGAGCGTGCGGCGCGACCTCGTAAACCTGGTTGAAGGGGACCTGGCGCAGCTCGATCAGTTGCTCGCTCGACTGGAGAGCTTCACCCGCTTCGGCCCAGCCCGGTGCGAGCCTCTGGATCTCGCCTCGCTCGTGACCTCCGAACTCGAGACGAGGCAAGCCAAGACGCGGGCGCGCTCTCTCGTCGTCCTGAGAGAGCTGGAGCCTGACGCTCCCCCCGCCCTCGCCGACGACACGCAGCTTCGGTTCGCGCTGGGCGGACTGCTCGACAGGGCGCTTCGCATGGTTCCAGAGGGGGGCGACCTCTACATCGGAAGCCACCACCACCCCGCCCAAGGCGAGCTGCCGGCCCGGCATCGGCTCCTGATCCGCTTCCACAGTCCCGAGGACGTGTTGGTAGCGCCTGATGATACGCAGGGCCCCAGAATCCCGCTCGATGTACTCACGGCCCGGGCGCTCATCCTGCGCATGCGCGGTACGTTCGCCATTGATTCGTCCGGGGCGCAGGACAACGTGATTCTGATCGAGCTTCCCGCGTGACTCGCGGGTTATCGGCGCGGGCGGCCGCGCCTGCCCGCCTCCGCTCGGCTACGCCTCGCTGCGCGCGGCGCTGACGCGCCGCTTGCGGTAGCAGGCTAGCGGCCCAGGCGCGCACGCAGTCGCGCGCCGTGCGAGCCGAGTCGCATACGAAGTCATGCGACGACCCGGCAGGCTGGCTCTGCCAGCCGATGCCCGGGCAAGACGGGGCTTTGCCGCCCGATAACTCGCCAGTCGCGCCTTGCGCCGCCGGGACTCGGCGGCCGAGACGCGCGATAACACGGGAAGAATTGGCTAGCGTGGCGTCCTTGGCGCTCTCAACGCTCATAAACAGGCTCGTCTGCGTGGTGGTTAGCGCGGAGGTGGATGGACCCACACTGCGGGTTTGCTTCACGCCGCTGAGGGGTTACCCGAGCGAAATCGAGGACCGTGTCCCCCTCGGCCCGTCGGGCGAAATCGCAACCGTGAAGGGCATCGGACGCCTGCTGCGCGTCTTGCGCGCCGGCCGCGTTCGCGTGCCCCCGGACCCGTACGGGCTGGCCGCCGACCCGGCACGCGCGGCCGAGCTGGTGCTGCGCTGTCAGGGCGCGATCGTGGAACTCGAGGTGGAACGCCGCATCGAGCGCACGCTCACGGTGTGGACCGATGCGGGCGTCGACCGAATCCGGGGCGTCATCGACTACACGGAGGACAGCGAGTACCTCCTGGTGCGCCGGCGCGGTGGGGGGAGCTTACTCAAGATCCCGCGTCAGAGCCTGATTCGCTTCGCTCCTTCCTCGACCGACCACCTCGAGGTCTTGTCGGTGGAAGTTCCTTCTAATTACCGCTTGCGCTGATGATGCAAGTCTGATTTAAGTTTACGTGCGGGTTGCTGCCGCTCCGAGCGGGCCGGGATTTCCGCTGGGGGGTAGGTCATCCCAGGCGCGCCGGAGCGGCACCCCGCGACCACGCCGTGTGGACTGGTTTTCCCTCCCCCAGGGAATCCTCTACCCTCCTACGAGCGCAAGCGCCGTGGAAGTAGCGCGCGCAGCGAAGCGTAGCCGAGCGCGAGCAGTGCCGCTTCAGCGCGCGATAATCCGCGGGTAGGGGAGGACGGGATTTGTTCGGCATCGGCATGCCGGAGCTATTGATGATCCTGGTCGTGGCCTTGCTCGTGCTGGGACCCAAACGTCTACCCGAGGTCGCCCGCTCCCTGGGACGAGGGATGGCCGAATTCCGCCGCGCCTCGTCTGAACTGCGCCACTCGTTGACCATACCGCCGGAGGAGCCGTCGGAAAAGGAGCGTTCAAAACCCGAGCCGGAGCGCAAGGCCGAGGAGAAACGCAACGCCGACGAACCGAGGAATGAATGACGCGCCGCG
>DAOVBF010000155.1 GCA_030673955.1 Deltaproteobacteria bacterium | reverse complement strand
CCTGCGCCTGTCGACCGTGGGCAGCGGACCATGAAGCAGCTCTGGCCTCTACTCCTGGCTCTGGTGGCGTGCGCCGATTTCTCTCTGCCCGGCATGCCCCTGGCTCCGCCAGCCCTGCCGGAGGCGCCCGTTCCAACGCCCGACGCGTACGTGCCCGCGGAAGGGTCGCTTTGGCAGGGCGACGCCTCGCGCCGCTTCCTGGCCTTCGAGAACCGCGCCAAGCGGGTCGGAGACCTGATCACGGTACTGATCGAAGAGCAGGCCATGGCGGAGAACGAAGCCACGACCGAGCTCGCGCGGGAGTCGAGCTACGAAGCAACCCTCGACAGCGAAGTCGCGCTTCAGACCATCGTGACCCGTCCGATCCTGAACCTCCTCAACCTTCTGGGCTTCACCGACCAGAGGAGCGACGAGAGTCCGACCGACGAGCTCAGCATCATCGAGGCAGAGAGCAAGAGCGAGTTCGACGGCGAGGGAAGCATGAAGCGCGAGGCGAGCTTCACCACCACCATCGCCTGCCTGGTCACGGAGGTCACTCCATCGGGCTTACTGCGGATCGAGGGCGAGCGGCATCTCCGGATCAACAGAGAGACCCAGATCATCCAACTCTCGGGCTTCGTTCGGCCCGAGGACATCCAAATCGATAACACGATTCCGTCCGTCCTGATCGCGAGCGCCGACATCCACTACGGGGGCGTCGGGCTCGCGGCGGAGCAGCAGCGCGCCCCCTGGCTGATGCGGCTGCTCGGCCTGGTGCTGCCGTTCTGATGCGCAGCTTACTCCGCCCACTGCTGTGTCTCCTCACGCTGCTGCTGGCACCGCTGGCAGCGAACGCGGTCCGGATCAAGGACCTCGCTGACTTCCAAGGTGTGCGGCCGAACCCCCTGATCGGCTACGGGATCGTCGTCGGTCTTCAGGGAACGGGAGACAGCCCCGCGACCCTCTTTGCCAATCGCTCGCTCGCGGGACTCCTGGCCAAGCTCGGCATCGTCGTGGACCCGAACAGGGTGAATGTAACGAACGTGGCCGCCGTCATGGTCACCGCGGAGCTCCCGCCCTTCGCCCGCATCGGCGAGACCCTGGACGTGACGGTTTCTTCCATCGGAGACTCGGACAACCTGCAGGGAGGCACGCTCCTCGCCACGCCGCTGCTCGGCGTCAATGGCGAGGTCTTCGCTCTGGCGCAGGGTGCCGTCTCCATCGGGGGGTTCTCGGCGTCGACCGGCCAGGGGGACCGGGTGCAGCAGAACCATCCCACCGTGGGCAGGATTCCGGGCGGTGCGCTGGTCGAACGTGAGCTGCCACTCCCGCTCGAGAATCGGAAATCGATGCGGCTGATCCTGCACGAGAAGGACTTCACGACCGCCGCGCGCACAGCCCTGGCAGTGAATGAGCAGATCGGGATCGGCACGGCGCATCCCTCGGATGCCGGTACAATCGAGATCAACATTCCCGATGCGCTTCGAGACAACCCGGTTAACTTCCTGGCGCGCGTCGAGGACATCGAGGTCCAGCCGGACCGCTCGGCGGTCGTAGTGCTCAACGAGCGCACGGGGACCATCGTAATCGGCTCGGAGGTCCGCCTCGCTGCGGTGGCGATCGCGCATGGAAATCTTTCCGTTCGGATCTCTACGCGTACGGCGGTCTCCCAGCCCGCGCCCTTCGCAGAGGTCGGTACAACGGTGGCTTTCGACAATGAGGAGATCGTCGTTCAGGAACAGGGTTCGAACCTGGCCGTGGTCCAGGGGGTCACGATTGGAGAGCTGGTGCGTGCACTGAACGCCATCGGAGCGAGCCCGCGGGATCTGATCGCGATCCTGCAGGCGATAAAGGCCGCAGGTGCACTACATGCGGAACTAAAGATCATCTAAGTCCCTCAAGCGGCCCCGTTGTGCGGCCGATAGAGGCATGGGAAGGAGTCCCCAGTGGATCTTCGCATGGAAGCGGCAGAACAGGCCGGAACCGGCCTTCAGCGCGTACATTCCCCCTCCCGGTCCGAAACTCCTGAGCTCGCAGAGGCGGCTCGCGAGTTCGAGGCTTATATCCTCAAGATGTTGCTCCAGGAGATGCGCAAGAGTGTGCCCTCCGGCGGGCTCTTCGAAGACAAGTCCATGGATGGCTATCGGGCGCTGCTGGACGATGCGCTCGCGCGGCGTGCGGCCGAGGCGGGCACGTTCGGCCTGGCTGAGCAGATGCTACGACAATGGGGGTCACGGCGGTGAGGGGTGTCGTCTCTGAGCTGGTTGGAGTTCTCGAGAAAGAAAGCGAGCTCGTCAAGGAGCTGGTGGAGATCCTGCAACAGGATCAAAAGCGTATCATCAAGCAGGACATCGTCGGCCTCGAGGACAGCAACCGCTGCAAGGAGGGACGGATGCTCCGCCTCCAGGCCCTCGAGGAATCTCGGCTCGGGCTCACCGAGCGTCTCGGCAAGGGGCTCGGACTCGCATCCGATGAAATGCGCGTCTCGACGATCTGCCCCCTGCTCGGACCCGAGGCCAGGGACCTCGAGCAGGCAGCCGAGAAGCTGCGCGCCTTGGTAGGTACTCTGAACGAGCTCGTGGCTGTGGGCCGGGGGTTCCTCGAACAATCGATCCTCGGCATCCGCGGCCTGCTCTGCCTGATCCAGTCACTGCGAACGCCAGAGCCCCAGACCTATGACGCCAACGGCCGCTTCGAGCAGCCCTCCGAGCCCGAAGCCGTGGCCGTGCGGCGGGAGGTCTAGACCGTGTCGATCTTCTCAACTTTGACCATCGGTAAGCAGGGACTCCTGGCACAGGCACGGGCGATCCAAGTCACCTCGAACAATATCGCCAACGTGAATACCCCAGGGTACACGCGCCAGCGCGCCGTCTTTGAGCCGGCGGCGCCCACTCACGTGCGCGGTGGCGTTCCGCTCGGCGGTGGGGTGGAGATCGCGGAGATCCAGCGCATCGTAGACGCCGCACTCGACGCCCAGATCCAGCGCGAGCGCCAGGAGCTCGCCTTCGACAGCTCCATCGAAGCCGGCCTTACCCGCATCGAGGGCATCTTCGAGGAGCTGGGAGGCACAGGGATCACCGCCGCCCTGTCGCAGTTCTTCGCGAGCCTCAACGACCTCGCGAGCAACCCGAGCGAAGCAGCGATGCGCAATCAGGTCATGCAATCGGCGATCTCGCTCGCCGACCTGATCCGCGATGCGGACCGGCGCCTCTTTCAGCTTCAGGTCGACGCAAACCAGCAAATTGCTCAGCACACGACCGAGATCAACGAAATCGCCGCAAACATCGCGGAGCTGAATCGCGAGATCTTCCAGAAGGAGGTGGGCGGCGGCGCCGTGGCCAGCTCGCTGCGGGACCGGCGCTCACAGCTCCTGGAGCAGCTCGGGGAGAAGATCGACTTCACGAGCTTCGAGCGCGAGGACGGCCAGATCGCGGTCTTCGTAGCGGGCGGATTCCTGCTCTTGGACAGTGAGGCCGCAGGAGGTCTCCAGGTAGGTACGGATCAGAGCCAGCAGCCGCTCTCTGATCCCTCGTTCTTCAACATCTTTCAGAATTTTCAGGGCTCCGTCGCCGGGCCGATCACGAGCGGGATCACCGGCGGTGAGCTCGGAGCTGCGCTCGCCCTTCGCGACTCGCGGATCCCGTTTTATCGCGACGCGCTGGACGAGCTTGCCTTCACCCTGGCCAATCGGGTGAACACCCAACATCTCGCAGGCTACGGCCTCGAAGACGATACCCAGCGACGCCTCTTCGTGGATCCTACGCAGCCGGCGGACCCCCAGGGCCCCGACTTCAGCTCGGTTGCGGGGGCCGCTTCTGTGATCAATGTCAACTCGGACATCATCAGCAACAACCGGCATATCGCCGCGGGCGCGACTTCGCTGGGCGCCGGCCAGGGGGCGGCCGCAGGCGACAACGTGAACGCGCTGGCGTTGACCGGTCTCCAGACCAGCTCCTCGGCGTTCTTCCAAATCGGCGACCCGGTGGCCGGTCCCGCCTCGGGGCCCCAGCAGACGCTAGGCGGCTTCCTGGACTCCCTCGCCGGGACGCTCGGCGCGGAGACCCAATCGGCCCGGCGCGCGCTTGCGCAGGCCGAGCTCGTGGTGGCGGAGCTAGAGGAGCGCCGGGGCGCCATCTCGGGTGTCTCCATCGATGAGGAAGTCACCAACCTCATCCGCTTCGAGCGCGCCTATCAGGCCTCCGCACGGGTGATCCAGGTAGCCGATGACCTTTTGCAGCAGCTGTTGAGCATTTAGAGGTGAGTTATGGCCTTCCGAATCAGTGATGCAACGCTCTTCAATAACGCCGTTCGGAACACGCGCCTGAACCGCTT
>DAOVBF010000153.1 GCA_030673955.1 Deltaproteobacteria bacterium | reverse complement strand
CGGAGATAACGGATCGCGGCCTCTTCGCTTGTGGTGAGATGGCCGCGTGGAAGCTCCGTGGCCAGTCGCTGGAGCACGTCAGCGAGGGCCGTGGCGAATGCCGCCGCGCGACCGCGCGGCCGGTCGATCACCCCTACATAGGCGGGCGAGAGACAGCCGCGTCCGTCATAGAGAGCCACGTCGAGTCCGGCCGCCTCAGCAGCCTCGTCGAGCTCCACGTCGGGCCCGACCACGGCCAGCGAGAGCTTGTGGCCGTACCCGATGAAGATCCGCTGGGCCGGCACGCGTGCGCGAATCGCGGCGATGGTCTCGTCGGACCCGTGGGCCACGATCGCGTCCGCCATCTCGAGCAGCGTCGGGTCGTCGCCCACGCTGACCGCCTCCGCAACACGCGGATTCAGGGCCTGCAGGGACTCCGCGAAGAGCCGTGCGCTGATCGGGTCGTGGGACGAGGTTTTCACGTAAAGCGCGGAGCCAGCCAGCAGTGGGAGCAGCATCGCGTGGAATTCCGCTGTCGGGATCGACCCCGCGAGCCATACGGCCGTGACGGGGGGAACCCAGCAGGGCTCTCGCACCTCTCGCGCGCGCAGCGCACGCATGGCTTCACCCGTCCAGCCGCCCAGGCCTTCGGCCATCGCACGTTCCAGCACCTCACTCGAGTAGACGCCGTGCTCGCGCACCAGCTTTGCGCGCCAGAGGGAATCGGGCGCACGCCATCCGGCCAGCGCACGATCGAGCGCGTCGATGACCTCCTCCGGCTCGAGTTTGCGCTGTGCACTGCGAAGCCCCCGTAACGTGTTCATGTGCTCCCCATGAGCGCGTCCGCGGCGATGGAGCAGCCGCGCGCTTCCACCGCCTCCAGGCGACCGAGAACCTCGAACCCATCCTCGGTTACGCAACCCTCGTCCGAGGTCTGCACCGCGAGCACAGATCCGGTGTTGACGAGGTCGTAGTGAATCAAGATCCCCCTCTCGCCCTGCCCCACGTCGCTCATGCTCGCGGGATCCACCACGCGCGTGCGCACCCAGGGCGGGCTCCGTTTGCTTCGTGTCGGACCGCCCTCGCGCAGCGTGGGCTCGTAGAACTGGCTCCCGAGCTCGCACATGCCGTACTGGTTGACGATGTGGGAAGGGGGAACGCCCAGCGTCGCGACAATGCCTGCGTGGAGCTCCTCACGCGTGAGCTCACGTGAGCGCCCCTTGAAGCCGCCCGTCTCCATGATGCGAGTTCCGTCCGGGAGCTCGAGCTTGAGCCCGCGCGTCTCGAGCGCGTCGAGCAGGTGGACGAAGGCGAAGGCCGTGCCTACGAAGGCGATCGGCTCGCCCAGAGCTTGCAGATCTGCGACCAGTGTCCCGGGATCCCAGCCTTCCCGATCCACATAGAAGCGACTCTTCGGGGTGCCGAGCTCGCGGCAGGCCACATCGAACATGTACGAGAGCGAAGAGTCGGGGGCGTCCGCCGCGGAGGGCGCGAGGACGGCGAAGCGGATGCGCTCCACGTCGGGACAGATATACGCGCGGAATGTCGCGACGAGCGATGCCTCGTAGAGCTCGAGCGTGTCCAGGTGTAGCTCGCCACGCCGCTCGCCGGTGCTGCCGCTGGTGCGGAAGGTGCGGATCTCCCGCTCCTCGGGGAACGTCGCGAGCCGTGCCTCCTTGAACGCGCCCGTGGGGACGGGGGGAATCTCCATCCAGCGGGTGACGCGCTCGGGGCTGACCCCGAAGGTACGGCACATCCGTTGGTAGGGGAGGTTGTGTGCGTACTGGTGGGCGAAGAGCTCCAGGGCGAGCGCCTCGAAGCGCGCGTCGTCTCGCGGGGCGTCGACCCCCTCGCGGATCCATGCCAGGACCTTTTGGTCGAGCTCCCGGCGACTCATGCCGACAGGAGCTCCACGAGCCGGTCCAGCGCGGCATCGAGCAGTGGCTCGGGGATCGTCAACGGGGGCGTGAGCGAGAGAACACGTGCGTCCGCTCCCTCGGCGAGCAGGATCCAGCCCGAGCCCAGGGCCTCCCGCACGACGCGCGCGGCTCGTTCCGGAGTGTCGAGCTCGATGCCCGCCAGGAGACCCCGACCCCGCACGTCCCGCACGCCGGGGCAGGGTCGCACCTCTCGCTCGAGCCGTTGCAAGAGATGCGCTCCCAGCCGGCGCGCGCGCTCGAGCAGGTGCTCGCGCTCCAAGAGCTCGAGCACCTGGAGTGCCATGGCACAGCCGAGTGGGTTTCCGAGATGGGTGCTGGTGTGGACCGCCTCCCCCGTCGAAGGCCCCCACTTGTGCATGATCTCCGCGCGGCCCGCGCAGGCGGAGATGGGAAAGCCGCCGCCGAGCGCTTTTCCGAGTGCGACCAGGTCGGGGACGACCTGGTCCGCCTGGCATGCGAGCCAAGCGCCCACTCGACCCCATCCTGTGTAGACCTCATCGGCGATGAGCAGCGCCCCCGCCTCGTCCGCGATGCTCCGGAGCTCGCGCAGGAACCCCCGTGGTGGGACGCGAATGCCCCCGCGACCCTGGATCGGCTCGACCAGGATCGCGCCGATCGCTTCGCGTTGGATCACCTCCCGCACCGCCCCGGCATCCCCGTAGGGAACGAAGCGCGTGTTTCGGGGAAGTCTCGCTGCGAAGGGGGCGCGGAAGTGGTCGCGATGGGTCGCATCGAGCGCGCCCAGCCCCAGCCCGTGATACGCTCCCTCGAAGGCGACGATCCCGGGACGTCCCGTGACCACCAGCGCCGTCTTGAGTGCGGACTCCACCGCGTCGGAGCCCGACGACGACAGAATGGCCGCGCCGAGATCGTCGGGCAGAACTCGGGCCAGCGCTTCGAGCAGCTCCACCTTGAGGCGGGCCGGATAGACATCGCCCATGGCGTGGGGCAGCGTCGCGGCCTGCGCCGCCGCCACGCGGGCGAGCTCCGGGTGCGCGTAGCCCAGGCACGCGACACCGAAGCCGGCTAGGAGGTCCACGTAGCGGTTGCCGTCCACGTCGATCACGTTCGAGCCCGACGCGCGCTCCCAGAAGATCAAGGGCTGCGTGAGACAGGTCACCTCGGGGCACTCCACCCGCGCGAGTCGCTCGGCCAGAGCCCGCGAGCGCGGCCCCGGAACCTCGGTTCGAATCTCGGGTAACTCGTCCATCAAGGCGCCTCGGCTTAGGCTAGCGCGTCCGGCCCTCCCGGACGCGCTTCCCGGGCTACGGTGAATCGGGTAGCGTGCCGCCGGGAGGCTCGCGGCTCAGGATGCGAGGTCACGAGGGCAGCGCCAATATCCGTTTGCGGTCCGACGGAATCGAGATCCAGGGGCTATGCGTTCCCCTGCGCTCGGCTGGCTTTCCCTACTGGGAGCTGGAGCCCTCCTGCTGGGAGCGCGCCCTCGACGCTGCTGCCGAGCTGCGCCTCCCGCTGCTGCGCCTCGACGTCCCCTGGGTTCTTCACGAGGTGGCCCTGGGGGAATATGACTGGGGCGAGCGACGACCCGAGCTCGACCTGCCGCGTCTCCTGAAGCTCGCGCACGCCCGAGGGCTCTTCGTCCTCGTGCGTCCCGGGCCCTGGCTGAGCGGATCCTTCCCCCAAGGCGGAGGCCTTCCCGCGCGCCTGCTCGCGCTGAGCGAGGCGCGAGCGCTGGATGCTCGGGGCGCGAGGTGGCCCGTGCCCTCGCTTGCATCCGAGCCCCTGCTCGAAGCATCCGAAAGCTGGCTCGAGGCCGTCTCGACCTGCCTCGCGCCCTACGCGTACCCGCGTGGGCCGATCGTGGCCTGGATCAGCGGTGGGCTGGGCCCCGTTCCGTCGCTCTGGGGCGGAGGTGCGCTCGATCGCTCCCGGGACGCGCTCGCGTTCTTCTCGCGCTTTCTCGAGGTCAAGTATCCCGCAGCGACAGCCCCCCTCGGGTTTCCGCCGCTCTCGGGGCCGACCCGCGTCGAGGATCTCGAGCGCGGCATCGCCTGGGTGGAGGCGGGCGAGCTGGCACAGCGCAGTGTTCTCACTCGACTCCGCCCGTGGAAGCCGAGCGCAGTCGAAGCGGGGGACCGCGCACGCCCCGCGCTTCCCGTGCTGGCCGCCGTGGACGACTCGCCGGTTGCCGCGGGTGCGGACGCGTGGGCGTCCGCGGCGGACGTAGATGGCGCGACGCTGGTCTTCCCGCAGGAGGCCGCGCGTGACTTCGCGGCCCTGCGGCTCCTGGGTCTGCGTGCGGCAGAGCTCCTCCCGAGCGCGGGCGTGTTGGAGCTGCCGGCGGGAGGATCGCTCCTCCGTCCGCGCCCGCTCTTCGATCCGCCGACCGCCGCGGCCGTGCTCGCCATGAGCGGAGCGCGCGCGCTCGATCTCGACACCGTGGTGGCACGCGAGCGGCTCGTGGAGGTGGGCGCACC
>DAOVBF010000098.1 GCA_030673955.1 Deltaproteobacteria bacterium | reverse complement strand
TTCACTCCCAACGAAGAGCGCCTGGATGACATCGTGCGGGACTTTCGCGACGGCGCCCTGATCTTCGGCTACCCCGTACACGATCCGGAACGCTACGGCGTGGTGGAGTTCGATGCCGACGGCCGGGTCTTGAGCATCGAGGAGAAGCCGGCAGAGCCGAAGACCCATCTCGCGATCCCCGGGCTCTATCTCTACGACGACCACGTGGTCGAGCTCGCGCGCGGGCTCAAGCCGTCCGCACGCGGTGAGCTCGAGATTACGGATCTCAACCGTGCCTATCTGGAGCGTGGGAAGCTCCGGGCGGAGCGCCTGGGCCGGGGCATCGCGTGGCTCGACACGGGAACACACGAGAGCCTGCTCGAGGCGGCGAACTTCATCGCGACCATCGAGCGACGTCAGGGACTCAAGATCGCCTGTCTGGAGGAGATCGCATATCGAAAGGGCTACATCGATCGCGCGGCCCTCGCCGTGCAGGTCGAGGCCATGCCCACCTCGGAGTACCGGCGCTACCTCGAGGAGATCCTCGCCGAGCCCCGATGACACAGGCCGCGATCTTTCGGCGCACCCGGATCATCGAGGACGACCACGTGGACCAGCTCGGACACGTCAACAACGTGGTCTGGATCGAGTTGATCATCGAGCTGGCGCACGCGCACTCGAGCTCTCTGGGACTGAGCTTCGAAGCCACCAAGAAGCTCGGTGGGATCTGGATCGTGCACCGTCACGAGATCGACTACCACCAGCCCGCTCTGCCAGGCGAGGAGGTCCTGGAGGAGACCTGGCTCACCTCGCTGCGCGGAGCCCGGAGCACTCGCAAAGCCCGCTTCACGCGGCTGAGCGATGGCACCCGGCTCGTCTCGGCCGTCACGCACTGGGCCTACATCGATACCCGGACGCAAAGACCGCGCCGCATCGATCCGCCGATCCTGGCCGCATTCGAGGTTCTCGAAGAGCACCCTGGCGGACCGGCGTGAGACACGTGAGCCTGCCGGCCGCCAAGTCGCGGCCGGGCACGGTATAGTCACTCGTTCCAATCGCCGAGAGTCGAAGCGGTGAAGGCCCTACTGGTTTCGCACACACACTGGGATCGCGAGTGGTACCGGACCTTCCAGGGGTTTCGCGCGCGTCTGGTCGACACCGTCGACCGTGTGCTGGAGCAAATCGACGAGGATCCGGGTTTCCGCTTCCTGCTGGATGGCCAGACCATTGTGCTCGAGGACTACCTCGAGATCCGCCCCGGAAAGCGCGAGGCGCTCGAGGCCGCCTGCCGTGCAGGTCGCCTCGCGATCGGCCCCTGGTACGTTCAGCCCGACTCGCTCCTGCCCTCGGGCGAGGCGCACGTCCGAAATCTCCTCCAGGGGCGGCGCGTCGGGTCGCGCCTGGGACCGGTTTCTCAGGTCGCGTACACCCCCGACTCCTTCGGGCACCCGGCACAGTTTCCACAGCTATTCAGCGGATTCGGTCTCGACGCGTTCGTCTACTGGAGGGGCAGCGGCAACGAGCTCGACGCGCTGCCCTCGGAGTACCATTGGGTGGCGCCTGACGGGAGCAGGCTGCTCGCGTGTCATCTCGAGCGGGCCTACTTCGGCGCAGCCATGCTCCCGCGGGACCCCGCGGCGGCGGTTGTGCAAGCGCGCGAACTGGGTGAGGCGCTCGCCGAGCGGGCAAGCGGCAAGTGCGTCCTGCTCATGAACGGCATCGATCACGCCGGACCCGATCCGCACACGCGGGAGGTGGCGGAGGCACTTGCACGCGAGACGGGCTGGGAGGTCGTACGCGCGCTTCTCGAAGACTTCGTCGCAGCCATCGACGACGAGCTTCCGGAGCACCGCGGCGAGCTGCTGGGCGCCCGCACGGCCAACCTTCTACCCGGGGTCTGGTCGACGCGGTTGCCACTCAAGCTCCGCAACCGGGCTTGCGAGCGAGCGCTGGAGGGCGCGGCCGAGCCGTGGTCCGCGCTCGCGGGCTTCTTCGGGCTGCCAGAGGAGCGCGATGCCCTTCGCATCGCGTGGCGCGCGCTTCTCCACAACCAGGCGCACGACTCGATCGGCGGGTGCTCCATCGACCGGGTGCATGCGCAGATGACGGCACGCTACGACGAGGCGGAGGAGCTTGCCGAGGAGACGACGCGACGCGCCCTCGAGCGCATGGCGGGTCTCGCATCCGATCGCCAGACGCCCGTCGGAGACTCGCTCGATATCGCGGTGTTCAATCCCTCGCCCTACCCGCGCACGGACCTCGTGCGCTTCATCCTCGACCCATTCCCCGCGTTCGCGCCCGGCCACACGGGTGCGGAGTACCATCCTCTGCTTACAGCCAATCGCGAGGACGCAGGCTTCAGCGTCGACAGCGAGCCCGCACGCGTGATCCCGGGCGATCCGGCGGGGCGCTTCCTGATCGACCCGGCGAGTGAGTCGATCGACGTCGAGTTCATCGCACGCGATGTCCCCGCATTCGGCTGGCGACGCGTTCACCTCGAACCCGCAGCCCCGGCCAAGGACGAGGTCGATACGGGTCGGGAGATCGGGACGGCATCGCTCGGCGTCTCGGCTGCCAACGACGGAACGCTGAGAGTCCGCTTCGGCGATCGCACCTACAGCGGCCTGGGCGCGCTCGAGGACGTGGGCGACCGCGGCGACAGCTACGACTTCGATCCGGTCGCGGACGACGCGGTGCGCCTGGAGGGCGTGGAGTTCCATCGGCGCCGACACCCGAGCGGCATCGAGCAGCTCGAGGTGGAGCGAACTCTGCGCATCCCTCGCTGTCTCGAGGAGGATCGTGAGCACCGCTCGTCCGAGACCTGCACGCTCCGTGTTTCGCTCGAGGCGCGTATCGTGCCCGGCGTCGAGCGCGTTGACCTGCGCATCCGCTTCGAGAACACGGCGCGGGACCACCGCCTGCGCCTGCTCTTTCCGACCCGAGAGCCGACGGCCGAGTTCGTCGCCGCCACCACCTTCGACGCGGCGATCCGCTCGACACAGAAGCCCGACGCCTCACGCTGGGTTCATCCGGCGCCCGACACCTTTCCTCAGCAGGGTTGGGTCTCGGCAAACGGACTGACGCTGGTGGCCCCCGGACTGCCCGAGGCCGAGGTCCGGAGCGACGGCACGATTGCGCTCACCCTCGTGCGTGCGGTGGGCTGGCTCTCGCGGGCCGATCTTCGGACGCGCCCCGGTCTGGCGGGCCCCTTGCTCCCAACCCCCGGGGCGCAGTGCCTCCAGTCGATCGAGGCAGAGCTCGCGCTCCTTCCCGGCGTCGACCCGGCCACGGCACGTGACGCAGAGATCGGTCTCCGCGCCGTCGCGGCGGGCGCCGACGCGCGGGTCGCAGCCGGGCTGCCGCTACTCGAGATCGAGCCACGCTCGCTGGTCCTCTCCGCACTCAAGCCCGCCGAGAACAGCGAGGGAGCCGTGCTGCGGCTCCTTAACCCAACAGACCACCCGATCGACGCCCGGGTCCGCCTCGGCTTCCCGGTCTCGACGGTCATACCCGTGCGCTTGGACGAGACTGCGAGCGATGCTCTGTGCGTGCTCGAGGGACATGAACTCCGGCTCGAGGTACCAGCGAAGGCGCTCCGCTCGGTCCACCTCCGCCCCTAGCTCCGTCCCCGGCATGCTGCCAGAGGGAGCGTGCCCACAACAGCTTCGCGAAACGAAGCTGGTAGTCTGGACGGAAAGGAGGCAGGCGGCGGATAACGCGATGGCGATTTGCCAGGAGATGACGAAAAAGCTGAGAGGGAAAGCAGCACCGTTTCGACGAGTACAACGCCGCCGGGTCGCGCAGGAGCGCAGCCGGAGAGGGAAGTGATGAGCACCTACGAGGAGCTGCGTCAGCGGCATCTGGCGGAAATGATGGCGCGCATTCCCGAGCACCTCGAACGCATCACGTGGCCGGTGGAGAGACTCCGGGCGGAGCGGGAGGAAAAGCTGCGGGCGCTGGTGCGCGTGGCGCAGGAACGCTCGCCCTGGCATCGCGAGCGGTTGGCACATCTGGACCCCGACACGCTGCACGAAGCGGACCTCGAGCGCATCCCGATGATGACGAAGGACGACCTGATGAGGCACTGGGACGACATCGTCACGGACCGCCGCCTCAGCCTGGCGATGGTGGAAAACCATCTGGAAACGCTCAAGACCGACGCCTATCTGCTCGACCACTTTCACGGGGTCGCCTCGGGCGGTTCGAGCGGGCAGCGGGGCGTCTTCGTCTACGACTGGGAGGCCTGGCTGGTCTGCTATCTCGGAGTTGCCCGGCTCGGCCTACGAACCGTTATGAACGATCCGGAGCTGAGCGGCCAGCCGTTGGTCGTGGGCTCCGTGGCCGCCGAGAAGCCCACCCACATGACCAGCGTCATGACCCAGACGTTCGCCAGCCCCATGATCACCAGCCACCGGTTCCCCGTAACCCTGCCGCTGGACGAGATCGTGGCCGGCTTGAATGCGGCAAAGCCCAATGTCCTGATCGGTTATGCCTCCGCGCTTGCTCTGCTGGCCCACGAGGCGCGCGAGGGCCGCCTCCGCATCGCTCCGCGCCTCCTGATTCCGTTCGCCGAGACGCTGCTGCCCGAGGTGCGAACGCTGCTCGGGGAGACCTGGTCAGCAAGCGTGGGAAACATGTGGGGCACGACGGAGGGAGGGCCCACGGGCGACTCGTGCGGCCAGGGGCCCGGCATGCACCTCTCGGATGATCTCCTCATCATCGAGCCCGTGGACACACGGGGCCGACCGGTACCCCCCGGCGTGCGTTCGGCCAAGCTTTACTTGACGAACCTCTACAACCTGGCGTTACCGCTACTGCGTATCGAGGTGACGGACGAGATCACACTGCTGGACGAGCCCTGCCCCTGCGGCTCCACGCACCGGTCTGTAGCGGACATTCAGGGCCGGCTGGACGACAGCTTCGTCTACGCGGATGGGGTGACGATACACCCACTCGTGTTCCGATCGCCACTGGGTCGCCAGCGTAACATCATCGAGTATCAGGTGCGCCAGACGCAGCGCGGTGCCACGATCGCGATCCGCTGCGCGGGCGACGTGGACCTGACAAACCTGCGGGAGGAGATCACCCAGGGGTTGACGCAGCTGGGGCTGCCTGACCCGACGGTGGATATAAAGCGCGTGGGCCAGCTGCAGCGGGAGGCCTCGGGCAAGCTCAAGCGTTAATGCTCGCCGTACCACGTCTTGTCGGGCGGGATTCTTTTGGCCGGCCTGTTTCTCGGCGGGGGCCTCTACATGGTGCGACGGAGGTTCCGCCGCGAAGCCTGAGCGGCGGAAAATTCTTGGCTCCAACGAAGGTCCTTTGCGGCACATAACCAAGGCGGAGCCGACAATGCGGTGGTGAGACTGGGCATGAGCAGACGGAATCGAAGCCGGAGGGGCTGTTGATGACGCTCCGTGGGGGTAGTGGGGTAAGGGTTGGAAAGTTCTGTGGTCGAACCCAACTGTGTGTCACTTTCTCGGCCGTTCGTGAGTAAGTGCCCGCCGTGCCCCGTCTAGAGCGAAAGGAATCGGGAGCTCCGGACCAGGGAAGGGAAGGAGCAAAGCCGCCAAGCGCTGCAGATGCTTTTAACAGACTCCGGGATGAAGGAACGGACTCGCCCGGATGAGGTTTTTCC
>DAOVBF010000074.1 GCA_030673955.1 Deltaproteobacteria bacterium | reverse complement strand
GAAGCCGTGGTGGGCTCGCCGTACGCGTTGGCGAGCACCTGCGGTCGGCCGCCCATCACCGTCGCGACGCAGGAGTTGCTGGTGCCCAGGTCGATCCCGATGGTAACGTCTTGGCTCATCCGTGCCTCCGGGGCTGGTTCGTGGCGACGGCCCGGTCTCCGCCCTACCATCGGCAACGCCGGCTTAAGTCCTAACCGGGGATCCGCTAAGATGGCTCCGGGGCGATCGGAGGGTCGGCTCGGTCAAGAACGTCGAAGGGAGTCCAGGGCCGCCATGTCGGGTCATTCGAAGTGGTCCTCGATCAAGCACAAGAAGGGTGCGGCGGACGCGAAGCGCGGAAAGATTTTCACGCAACTCATTCGGGAACTCAGTGCGGCGGCAAGGTTGGGGGGCGGAAGTCCGGATGCGAACTCCCGCCTGCGATTGGCGATCGAGAAGGCGCGCAGCCAGAACATGCCCAAGGAGAATATCGATCGCGCCATCAAGAAGGGCACCGGTGAGCTCGAGGGTGAGAGCTTCGAGGAGTTCCGCTACGAGGGCTATGGACCGGGCGGTGTGGCGGTGATCGTGGAGGTCCTGACGGACAACCGCAACCGGACCGTGAGCGAGATCCGGCATATCTTCAGCAAGGGCGGCGGTAACCTCGGGGCCTCGGGGTGCGTGGCCTACCTGTTCGACAAGAAGGGCGTCCTCATCTATGCCCATGAGGGCCTGGACGTGGATGCGGTCATGGATGCGGCCATTGAGGCCAACGCGCTGGACGTGATCGAGGAGGGGGACGCCGTTCAGGTGCAGACCAGCCCCGAGGCGTTCGAGAGCGTGAAGGCAGCGCTCGAGGCCAAGGGCTTCGTGCCGGAGAGCGCGGAGCTCTCGATGGCTCCGCAGACCACGCTCAAGCTCGCGGGCAAGGAGGCGCAGGCCATGCTGAAGCTCTTCGAGGCGCTCGACGACCACGAGGATGTGAAGCAGGTCTACGCGAACTTCGACATCGCTGACGAGGAGCTGATAGCGGCGGCAAAGGCCAGCTAACACTGCCTGCGCGCCGGTAGGGGGGTCCGTGCGCATCTTGGGAATCGATCCGGGTTCACGTGCAACAGGCTACGGGGTGATTTGCATCGAGCGGTCGAGGCTGGACCGCTTGGCGGGAGGCGTGATCCGTTGTGGCGCCGGCACACTGGCGGAGCGTCTCGCCCAGATCGACCTGGTGTTGAGCGAGATGATCGCCGAGATCCGACCCGATGTCGCGGCGCTGGAGACGGTGTTCACGGCACGCAATCCTCGTGCCGCGCTGCTGCTGGGGCAGGCGCGCGGTGTGGCGCTCGCAGCGTGCGGTCGGTCGGGGCTCGATACGGCGGAGTACGCACCGGCACAGGTGAAGCTCGCGGTTGTGGGGCACGGCCGAGCGGACAAGCCGCAGGTGCAGCGCATGGTTCAGCGCTTGCTCAGGCTCGCGGCTCCACCCAGCCGTGACGAGGCCGACGCGCTCGCGGTGGCGATCTGTCACGCACACACGCGCACGTTCCCGCGTGCGGGCCGCGCTTTACGAACAGCCGCGACGCCCGCCGGTCAGGAGCGCGCGGAAAGCGCGCGTGTGAGTCGATGATCGGCTGGCTCGAGGGCAGACTGGCCGAAAAGACGCCCGAAGGGGTGCTGATCGATGTGAACGGTGTCGGTTACGACGTGCGGATCCCGCTATCCGCCTTCCTCGAGCTGCCCGACGCAGGAAAGACCGTGCGCTTCCGCATCCACACCCATGTGCGCGAGGATCAGTTCCAGCTCTTCGGCTTTCTGACCGAGGAGGAGCGGAACTGCTTCCGGCTCCTGCTCGGGATCAGCGGGGTCGGGCCGCGCGTGGCGTTGGCGGTCCTCTCCGGTCTGCCCGTGGGGCGGATGATTCAGGCCATCCGCAGCGGGGACCTGGCGGCGCTCCGTGGCATCCCCGGTGTGGGCACCAAAACGGCGGAGCGCATTATCATCGAGCTGCGTGACAGAATCGGTCGGCTCGAGGGTGCCGATCTGCCGACCCCCGTGGGGGAGACGGAAGAGTCCACGCTCTCCGCGTTGGTCAATCTGGGCTACCCTCGCAGCCAAGCGGAGAAGGCCGTTCGTGTCGCGCTCGAGCGACTACCGGACGCCCCCGCCCTCGAGGATCTGATCCGGGAGGCCCTGCGTGCCGGAGCACGATGACATCGTCACGGGGGAAGCGCTCGAGTTCGACCGCGGTGTCGAGGAGCGTCTTCGCCCGATAGATCTGAACGAGTTCGTTGGACAGCCCGGCTTGCGTGCGAACCTTCGCGTGTTCATTCAGGCCGCGCGCGAGCGCGGCGAGCCGCTCGATCACGCGCTTTTCTACGGCCCTCCGGGGCTCGGCAAGACCGCGCTTGCCCATGTCATCGCGCGCGAGATGGGAGCCCCCTTACGCGCCACCTCGGGTCCGGTCGTGGAACGTGCCGGCGATCTGGCCGCCGTCCTCACCAATTTACAGCCGGGCGACGTGCTCTTCATCGACGAGATCCACCGCCTGAACGCGGCGGTCGAGGAGATCCTCTACCCGGCCATGGAGGACTTCAAGCTCGACCTGATCATCGGGCAAGGGCCCTCTGCCCGGACATTGAAGATCGATCTGCCTCGCTTTACGCTCGTGGGCGCCACCACGCGCGCGAGCCTGCTGACCTCGCCGTTGCGCGACCGCTTCGGCATCACCGCACGGCTCGCCTACTATCCGCCGTCCGATCTGGTGCAGATTATCGAGCGCAGCTCGCGGATCCTGGAGGTGCCGGTCGACGCGGAGGGCGCGCTGGAGGTCGCCCGCCGCTCACGCGGCACGCCCCGCATCGCCAACCGCCTGTTGCGCCGCGTGCGCGATTACGCCGAGGTCGAAGGCGACGGCAAGGTCACACAGTCCGTCGCGCGCTACGCCCTCGAGCGGCTCGAGGTGGACGAGGCCGGCTTCGATCGGATGGACCGCGAGCTCCTGCTCGTCTTGATCAAGAAGTATCGTGGGGGGCCGACCGGTCTCGAAACCCTGGCTGCCGCCATTGGCGAGGATAAGGGCACGATCGAGGAGATCTACGAGCCGTTTCTGATGCAGGAAGGCTTTCTCGAGCGCACGCCCCGTGGACGCGTGGCGACGCAGCGTGCTTTTGACCACTTCGGAATTACGCTGCCCGAGCACACGCGATCCGGACCTCGCCCGCGCCAGGCAAAGCTGCTCTAGGTGCTTTCCCTGCAGACTGCCGGGATCCTGGTGGCCGGCGGCTTGCTGGCGGGCTTCATCAACACCCTGGCCGGAGGTGGATCCTTCCTCACGGTTCCCCTTCTGATTCTCGTCGGCGTGCCGCCCACGGCGGCCAACGGCACCAACCGCGTCGGGGTGCTCATCCAGACCGTGGCCGCGATGCGGGGGTTCCAGCAGGAGGGTGTGCCCGGGCTCGGCTTTGCGCTGCGTCTCCTGCCCGCCACCTTGGTCGGATCCTGGCTCGGTGCCTGGGGAGCCACGCAGATTCCCGACGACGTCTTCCGACGACTGTTCGGGGTGATCATGCTGATGGCTCTGCCGATCATTCTGCGCAACCCGATGCCGCGTAGCGACGGGACATCCCGGGGGTTCCCGGCCGGGCTGCAGCTCGTGGTCTACTTTTCGATCGGGCTCTACGGAGGCGCAATCCAGGCGGGAGTCGGGATCCCGCTGCTCCTCGCGCTGGTCGGGGCGGGCGGGCTCGATCTGGTGCGCGGCAACAGCGTCAAGGTGGCGATCGTCGCTGCGCTCACGGCGGTGGCGCTCGCGCAGTTCGCGTGGGTGGGCAGTGTGTACTGGGTGCACGGTCTCGTTCTCGCGCTGGGCACCGGCCTCGGCGGCTACACGGCCTCACGTGTGGGTGCACGCGTCGGCGAGCGTTTGATTCGCCCGGTGCTCGTGTTCGCGATCCTCGCGCTGGCCCTGCGCCTCTTCCTCGGGCCCTAGCCTCGGCCCCCGGGCGCAGGTGGTCCCTCGTCTCCACGTCTGTCCAATGCGGTCTTGCACGACTCAACGTGCCCCGCACTTCGGACGATGAAACGGGGGTGCGTACGCTCCTGCGGATACTTGCGTTTCTCGTCGCCGTCCCGCTGCTGCTCGGGGGACTCGCCGGCCTGAGCCTCCGCCAGGCCGGCTCGGAGCGGGCCGCGGAAATCCGCGAGCAGGTGGCTGAGAGAGTCCGGGCTGAAGGAAGGGCGAGGGAAACTCCTCAGGATCGGGTCGCCGAGGTGGTCGACCAAGTGGCTCGGGCAGCCGACCTCCTCCAGACACGCGTGGCCCACGGAGCACTGCTCGGGATGAGCCTGTTCTTACTGCTCTTCGCAGCGCGGCAGCGCTCGGCGGGCCCCCCGGGGAGCCAGGCCATGGGCTCCGACTCTCCGACCGGGGAGAAGGTACCCCGTTTGATGGGGGACGCGGCCGGGCCTCGTTCCAGGAGGGAAATCCGTCGGCTCAAGAAGCAAGCGGAGGCGCTCGAGGCCGAAGAGGGAGCCGAGGCCGCGGGTGAATTCCTGTTCAACAGGGGGCTCATGGACGAGGCGGCCGAGGCGTTCCGCAAGAGCGGCTTGTTGAACCGCGCGGCGCAGGTGCGCCACGACCAGAATCGCTTCGAGGAGGCGGCGGATCTACTCAAACAGGCCGGGAAGCTCGAGGCAGCGGCTGCGATCTACGCGCAGATCGAGCGCTTCGAGGAGGCGGCCCGCTGCTATCGAGATGCCGGCAAGTGCTCCGTTGCCGGAGAGATGTTCGAGCGCGCCGGGGACTACCGAGAGGCTGGGCGCTGCTACCAGGCGATCGGCTTCCACCGCCACGCGGGGCAGGCCTATCTGGAGGCCGGCTGTGAACTGGAGGCGGCTGAATCTCTCGTCGCTGCATTCGACGAGGAAGGGGGCGGTGGGGCGAATCTGTCGGAGGAGAAGAGTAAGCAACTGCGCACGCTGGCCCGCCAGGCGGGGGATTTGCTGACCAAGCTCGAACGATTCGACCAGGCCGAGTCGATTCTGGTGCGGGCGGGGGAGTATGCGCGAGCGGCAAAGGTGGCGTTTCAGGTCGGTGCCTACGATCGCGCGTCCGAGCTTTTTCTGCGGATCGGACGAGGCGACCTCGCGGCCAAGGCGCTGGAGCGCGCCAGCGACTCGGTGGGCGCCGCGCGTGTTCTGGGCGAGTACCTGCGCGACAGGGGCTGCGATGAGGAAGCCGTCGTGCAGCTGGAGAAGGCTGGCTATCACGAGGATGCGGCAGACCTCTACCGTAAGCTCGAGCGTTACGAAGAGGCGGGGGAGTGTTACTGGAAGGCCGGCGATTTCGAACCGGCGGCCGAGATGTTCCAGGCCGGGAATCGTCCAGACCGGGCGGGGGAGGCTTTCGAACGAGTTGGCCGCTTCGAAGATGCGGCGAGTCGCTTCGCCGAGGCGGGTGACGTCCTCCGCCGCGCCGCGCTCCTCGAGAGAGCGGAGAAGTTCTTCGAGGCGGGCCAGGCCTACGTAGAGCAAAACCGCCCGGACGATGCCATCCGTATCCTTCAACGTGTAGAGCCCGACTCTCCGAACTCCACGGAGGCCTGCGCGCTGCTGGGGCAGCTCTTCCAGGACAAGGGCATGCACAGCCTGTCCGTCAAGAAGTTCCAGGAAGCCACGGGCTCCGGGCCCGTCTCACGTGCCAACGTGGAGGCGTACTACAAGATCGGACAGGCCTTCGAGGAGCGAAAGGAGCTCGACGCCGCCATCGAGACGTATGAGAAGATCCTGAGCTTCGACTATCACTTCGCCGACGTCTCCCAGCGGCTGGAGAGCGTCAAGCGGGCAAAGACGCAGCTAAAGGCCACGAACACGCCCGCGTCTGACGGGCAGGCGCCTGCGTCGAGCGAACCGCGCTACGAGGTGATCCGGGAGTTGGGCCGCGGAGGGATGGGCGTCGTCCATCTCGCCCGCGATCAAGTCCTCGAACGAGATGTGGCCTACAAAGTGCTTCCTGAAAGCCTGCGCGGGAGCACCAACGCCTTGCGTAACTTCCTTCGGGAGGCCAAAGCGGCGGCACAGCTCAACCACACAAACATCGTGACCGTGTACGATGCCGGGGAATCGGAGCACGGCTTCTACCTCGCGATGGAATACGTTGATGGCACGACGCTCAAGGAAATCGTGCAGCGACGCGGCGCCGTTGCACCCGGCGGAGTGATCTACATCTTGCGCCAGATGGCCGATGCGCTGAGCTACGCGCACGGCAAGCGCGTGGTTCATCGCGACATCAAGACCGCGAATACCATGTGGACGCGGGAGAAGCAGGTGAAGATCATGGACTTCGGGCTGGCCAAGCTGATGGAGGAGGTGCGGAACGCAACCACCCTGGTCTCGGGCACGCCGTTCTACATGTCGCCCGAGCAGACCCTGGGGCGGGACGTGGACCATCGAGCCGACATCTACTCACTCGGCGTCACGATCTTCGAGCTGGCCACCGGGGAGCTGCCGTTCCGAAGTGGCAACGTGCCTTACCACCACGTGCACACACCGCCTCCCGATCCCCGCTCGCTCCAGCCGAGTCTCCCCAAAGCCTTGGCCCAGATTATC
>DAOVBF010000225.1 GCA_030673955.1 Deltaproteobacteria bacterium | reverse complement strand
GGGCAGCGCGATCACCTCTCCCATGTCGCGTCCATCTACCCGCCGGTGCTCGGGCGCATCCTTCCCGAGAGCGAGATGGGTTCGCGAGCGGTTGTAGTACCTGGTTGAGGCCGAGCCCCGCGACGCGTCGCTGGAAGTCTGCTCCGTATATTCGATCGCGGTCCCGGATCATGTACCGCGCGGTCGTTTCCCATGGGAACGCCTCAACCCTCTGCTGCGCCGTCCACTGGGCGGCTGGGTGCACGGTGGCGCTGAAATGAAGAAGCTCCCGTCGCTCCAAGCTCAGCACCACGAACACGAACAACACCCGGAAGGTGACCGTTGGAACTACCGCGAAGTCGACGGCTACTGCCTCGTACAGGTGGTTCCGCAGGAAGGTCCGCCAGTTCTGCGAGGGTGGCTTCCGGTTTCGGGGGAGGTACTTGGAGACTGTCGATTGCGCGACCGAGAATCCCAGCTTGAGGAGTTCTCCATGAATCCTAGGCGCACCCCACGTGGGGTCTCCGGCTGGACGAGCATGAGAGCTTGGCGCCAAGCAGGCCAGATCCGCGAGAGCCAGGCCCATAGGAGCCGATCGGGGGGCCGAAGACGGACTCGCGTTCCTGCGAGCTATCGCTCAAGGACGAGTAGCTGATGGCGAAGGGCGAGCACCTCAGCGTGGAGCGCGACCCGGCGCAGGAGGAGGCATCGGAGCATCGCCAGAAGAGCCGGAAAAACAGTAGTCATCGTCCGATCAGCTTGACCCGGATCCCCGAAATCCTCAATGATTTTGCGGCAGACTACGTTCTCGGAAGGCACAGGGACGGGTATTGGCGAGGCATAGCCATCCGCCGCGTCGCGGACTACGTGGGCGCCCGGCTGGAGAGAATCTGCTAGCCTGCGCGCACTTTGGACAGCCGCAAGGACATCCGTAACCTGGCGATCATCGCGCACGTCGACCACGGCAAGACCACGTTGATGGACGGGTTGCTGCGCCAGACCGGGGCCTTCCGCTCCGGGCAGCAAGTCCCAGAAAGGGTCATGGACAGCGCCGATCTGGAACGCGAGCATGGAATCACGATCCATGCCAAGAGCACGGGAATCGAGTACCGGGGCACGCGCCTGCAGCTCGTCGACACTCCCGGCCACGCGGACTTCGGGGGCGAGGTCGAGCGTGTGCTCGGCATGGTGGACTCCGTGCTGCTGCTCGTGGACGCCGTCGAGGGCGTGATGCCTCAGACGCGCTTCGTGCTGTCGAAGGCGCTCAAACGCGGGCTCCCGCCGCTCGTGGTGATCAACAAGATCGATCGGCCGGAGCAGCGCGCACACGAAGTGATCGACGAGGTCTTCGACCTGCTCGTCGAGCTGGGTGCCAGCGACGCCCAGCTCGACTTCCCTGTCGTGTATGCGTCGGCCAAGGAGGCTGGGGCTGCGCACGACCCCGACGCTCCGCGGCCAGATCTCCGCCCCGTACTCGACATGATCCTGGAGCATGCGCCCTCGCCCCGGGTCGAGATCGAGGGGCCGCTGCAGTGCCAGGCCGTGACGCTGGATTACGACGAGTATCTCGGCCGTCTCGTGATCGGGCGCGTCGAGCGCGGGACGCTCGAGCGCGGCGCGCCCATCGTGCGGGCTGGGACCGACGGCCAGGCTGAGTCCTGTCGGGTCACGAAGCTGTTTGGTGCGCGGGGCCTGGAGCGCGTCGAGATCGAGCGCGCGAGGGCGGGCGAGATCGTCGTGATCGCGGGTGTGGACTCGATCGAGGTGGGCGACACGATTTGTGCGCCGGAGTGCTTGGAACCGTTGCCGCGGATTGCGGTCGACCCGCCCACCGTGCGCGTGCGCTTCTCCCCGAACGACTCACCGTGCGCGGGTCGCGAGGGACAGTTTGTAACCAGCCGCAAGCTCGGCGAGCGGCTGCGGCGTGAGGCGCTCGGCAACGTGTCCATCCGCGTCCAAGACGGCGAGACTCCGGAATCGTTCGTCGTCGCGGGCCGCGGCGAGCTACTGATCGCCGTCCTCATCGAGACCCTGCGACGCGAGGGCTACGAGTTCGCCGTGTCACGCCCGGAGATCATCGTGCGGGAGCTGGACGGCCGCCGCTGCGAGCCGGTCGAGGCTGTGGTTGCCGAGACGCCCGATGCGTTCGCAGGTGCAGTTCTGGAGAAGCTCGCCGCACGGTCCGGGCGAATTGAACGGATTGAGCAGCGCGCAGGCCGGTCGATACTGAGCTTCACCGCGCCCAGTCGCGGACTCTTTGGTTATCGCTCGGAGTTTCTGAGCGATACTCGCGGCGAGGGGGTATTGCACCGAACCGTTACCGGTTACGAGCCGCTCGCTGGAGAGCTCTCGCGCCGCTCGACGGGCGCGATCGTAGCCAGCGAGTCCGGCAAGACGACGGCCTACAGCCTGTTTAGCATTCAGGAACGGGCCACGATGTTCCTAGGTCCGGGCGTCGAGGTCTACGAGGGCCAGATCGTGGGCGAGAACCGACGCTCCAGCGACATGAACGTGAACGTCTGCCGGGCCAAGAAGCTCACCAACATCCGGGCGGCCGGGAAGGATGAGAACACGATCCTGGCGCCGCCGCGTCCCATCAGCATCGAGTCGGCCCTGGGATGGATCGAAGACGACGAGCTCTTCGAGGTTACGCCGCGCTCGCTGCGCCTGCGCAAGCGGACTCTTCCGGCCAACCTGCGCAAACGCGCGCGCTAGGGTCGCATGCCGCGTCGCTTGGGTCCGACCTCCATCGGCAGAATCCTGTAAGCCGAGTCTACCCAGTCGCAGAGCAGGAGCGATGCCCAGGTGTGCCTCAGTTTGTGAGGCGCCACCCTCCGATCTGATCCAAAGGCTTTCAAGGCAACCGGGTTCCAGACCCGGTGCAGGAAGTTCTCATACCGAATGGGCGAGCCTCCCGGAGTTCGGAAGACAATCAGTTCAGGCGGAAAAATGTCGAGTCGAATCGCCCTCAGGCAATCGAGAAGCCTCTGCGACAGCTCCACGTAATCGGGCTCGCCACCTGTCTTCTGCCGAAATACCCTGGCCTCTCCCCTGGCAAGGTCGATGTCCGCCCACGTAAGGGTGCTCGCCTCAGAGATACGGCAGCCCGTTTACGCCAAGTACGGGTAGGACAACGCTCATACTGTGTCTGGAGTGCCTCGAACGCGACCGGAAACTACAGTGACACTGCAAAATTACAGTATTTGTGAAAGACAAAAGTGTCGGGATTTCGCTCTGAATGGTCACCAGCACTCTGGCCTGACCTGGGGGCCATCAACCGTACTTCCTCGCAGATACCAGCCCCCCGGCGCTGAGAAGGGCCAGCTCCGATGCGTCGTAGGCTATCTTGATCACCCCGGCTAGGGGTCCGCGGGTGGTTGGTCTGCCGCGAGGTGCCCGTAAGAGGGTGTGCCCTGACGAAGCGTGCCTCGGCGGAGGCCAGAGACCACCCACGGACCAT
>DAOVBF010000295.1 GCA_030673955.1 Deltaproteobacteria bacterium | reverse complement strand
CCAGCAGGATAGCCGTCCGGTCGGTACGATTCTCCCTGGGTGGACGGGGCTGGCGTTGGCGGAGGCAAGCCGGGCAGGGCGGAGCTCCGCTCGAGAGCCCCATCCAGGAAGAAGATCCTATGCTGAACCTGGCCGAGATCTGGAAGGTCCTGGCGGCCTATGAGCCAACCCTGGTGGAGGTCCCGGGCGGACCGGCCATGCAGGCGGCCGTCGCGCTGATCCTGCATGAGGCCCCCGGCGGCGACCCCGAGCTCCTCTACATCGAGCGCGCTCAGGTGGAGCACGATCCGTGGTCGGGCCAGATGGCCTTCCCGGGGGGTCGGCAAGAGTCGCGAGACGCGGACCTGCAGGCCACCGCAGCGCGCGAAACGCTCGAGGAGACCGGTATCCGCCTCTCCCAGCCCATCGGTCGCATCGACGACACCACCGGAGGAAAAGCCCCGGATTGGCAGATCGTGGTGTCCACCTTTGCCTACGAGCTTGCGGAGCGTCCTCGCCTCCGACTGAACCGGGAGGTGAGCTCGGCGGTGTGGGTTCCCCTGTCTTGGATCCTCAATCCCGAATCCGCCGCCCAGTACCGCTTCGAGCGGGCCGGATTTCACGGCAGCTACCCGGCCTTCCGTTACCGCCGCTACACGGTATGGGGACTTACCTACCGGATCCTGGAGAGGTTCGTGGGAATCCTGGGCCGATCCCTGCCCTCATACCAGCGGCGGGAGCCTGGGGACCAGGAGTCGGATTGAGGCAACGGTTTGGCCGACCATCCCGAGGATTCCCAGCAGCGCCGGCCCGCGCCCGCCCTGGCTCCAGTAGCGACGGGCAAAGACACCCGCGAGGACAAGGTTCACGTACGGAATCCAAACGCCCAGGCCCATGACGAGCGCCCACGCCGGACCCCGTGCGATGGCCAGGAGCAGCACCCAGAGCAGCGCGGTCACGATGGCCCCCGCGCTCGCGGCAAAGAGCAGGAGATCGCCGCGGCCGATGGGCGCGTCCGCGGCGAGACGGATGACGAGCGTAGTGGACGCGCCGAACGCGAGTATCAGCAGCGCGCGCGAGAGGTCCGCAACCCTCTGATGCTCGGGTGGCAGCGCCGTCACCGTATGTACTCGCCCGCGATCTCCCGCCTGCTTCTTCCCGCCAGGATGTGGAAGACGCGGATCCGCTGAAGGCTCTGTGGCGAGAGCTGGCCCAGCGGGATGTGAACGATCTTGCGATCCAACCGGCTGGCGAGTGTCTTGAAGAAGCTCCGGGGCGGGCGGGCAGCGACGTGTACGATGATCCGCTGCGGACTGTAATCGAGCGCCGCGAGCAACAGGATCTCAGCCTTCGAGCGCGCCGCACGGTAATCCGGGTCGCTCCAAACGTCGAGCAGCCGGCGGGGCGGGTAGCTCATCAGTACCCCCCCGTACTCGCAGCGCACGATCCCGGGCCCGACGATGCCCTGCGCCGGAGGGGTCGAGTAGAAGGCCATGTCCGACTCGTGCTCGTGCTCCCCAAGCCAGGTCATGCGGTAGGGGTAGCGCTCGTCCTCGTTGTCCTCATCGAACATCAGCACGACACAGGCCACCTCTCCCGGCACGCGTCCCAGCTCGCGCACGTAGATGCGACGATCGGTGGCCCAGTGACGCAGTGTCTCCCGCATGTCGATCCCGTCGAGAATCGAGGCTCGAAACGGCTCGACACGTACGTTCTCCTCGGAGACGAGCGCTGTGCCCTTCTTGCGGAGAAACTGGGCGTAGCCCTCGATCACGACGTCTTCACGCGGGTACGAGCAGAAGCCGTTCTCGTCAAATCCCTCCAGCCACTCCCCCGGGTAGGCTTCGCGACGCCGCCGTGGCTTGAGCGGAAAGAGTCGCTGCTTGGGTCGGTGGAAGCGAGGCCGGATGCGGATGGTCCGCTTCTCCAGCTCGAGCTCCTCGGCGCTGATCCGCACGCTCGGAAGATCACTGGCCGTCTCCTGCCATGGGTAGTTCATGAGAAGCTCGAAGGCCCCGTAGAGCAGATTCTCGTCGCCGACCCCACGCACCGCCAGCAGGAAGTCGTAGGCATCGCAGACCAAGCGCCCACTCGAGAGCGCGAGGTTGCGCGAGTAGCGCGCGAAGACGTCGCGCTGCCACGCGCGCAGCCTCTCGCCCGTGATCCGCTCCCAGCGGCGCACCGCCAGCTCAAAAAGCGCGAGCTGCGCGCGCAGCCGATCGAGTGGCCAGCCCGAGCGGCGTGCCGCCTCGCGGACCCAGGCCAGCCTCTGCTCGCCCTCCTCGGGTGCAAAGCCATCCAGGATTCGGAACGGGCCGATCTGGCGGCCCACGGCCTGGGCCACGTCGGGCTCGGGCTCCGGCTCGAGGGCGCCCGAGCGAAGCACCTCGTAGACCGCCTCGACTCCGGGAGCTTCGGCCAGAACCTCGCCCAAGCACTCGGGATGCAGCTGGAAGAGCATGGCCTCGGGGCGTCGGGGCCGGGCGAAGGGAATGCCCTGGGGGCGCTCCAACCCCGCGCGGACGCCCTCTGCGTGCTCCATGCCACAGACCAACAGGATCGGGCCGCCG
>DAOVBF010000038.1 GCA_030673955.1 Deltaproteobacteria bacterium | reverse complement strand
TGCCCGGATGCGCTCTGCCGATGCGTCGGGGTCGACGGGGAGGAGCACTGCGCTCTGGCTATCGGGGGCGTTGGAAAAGTCGACGCCCGCATTCGCGCAGATGAGTCCGTGCTTCGTTTCGCAGATCAACACGCCGGGTACCGCGCGCACGACTCGCGTCGACTCGCGCAGGATCAGCTCCACGACACGCGACTCCTTCTCGACGATGGCGGCGAGTTCGCAGGCACGCGCTGAGGGCTCTACATCCTCCAGGCGGACCACCCGGCCCTCCGCTTTCGAGACGATCTTCTGCGCCACGACCAGTACGCCCGCTCCCGCCGGAACGCGCGGCGCCAGAAGGAGTGGAAGGTCGTCGCCGGCTCGGATCTCGGGAATGCCCTCGAGCGCACGCAGCGTGAGCGATCGGCTCATGCGCTGAATCTTCGCAGGAGCTCGCGCGTCCGGCACGGCCGCTCGCTTTCGAGAACCCGCTGCGCGTCCTCGGGGGTGTCGAGATCCAGCGTCACCGCCTCGTGCAGCTTCGCCGGGCAAAAGGGATCGAACCCCTGGGAGCGCGCCGCGGCCGCGTGAGCCCGTGCGCTCTCGGGACCGAAGCAGGGGGGAATACATCCCGGGGGGCGCCGAAACAGCAGCGCCGTGCCTCCGTCGGAGGAGGGAACGAGCACCACCGCGTGCTTCCGTCCTGCGCGGATCACCTCGTCGACATCCTCACCCCGGAGCAGCGGCAGATCGCCCAGGACGACAAGTGAGGCGTCGAACCCGGCGCCGATCAGCTCGCGGGTGGCTTCCTCGATCGCGGGGTTGAGACCGGGGTCCGGGTGGCGAAGCCGGACCGAGGCTTCCGCCCCGCGTGCGACCTCTGCAACCGCCGTGTCGTCGGTCAGGACGGTGACGCGCTCCAGGTTCTCGGTCTCCGCGAGCGCCTTGAGCACGTCGCCCAGCATGGCGCGCCCGATCTCCTCCACCTCCCGGTCGGAGTAGCGCGCGCGCAGGCGGCGTTTCGCCCGCGTGAAGCACTTGAAGGGCACGAGCGCGGCGATCCTCACGCGGCTTCCATGGCTAATTCGAGCGTGAGTGCAGCTAGTTCGCGAGAAATCCTCGCGTTTTGCATGAGGGTCTCACCGGTCCGCACACGCAGCCCGAGCGCCTCGATCCCAGGGCCGAGCTGAGCGTCGGTCCGATCGATGACGATCCCGGAGGCGATCGGCTGATAGAGCTTCGCCACGCCCAACGCGGAAACCTCTGCCCCGATCGCTCGCATGAGCCGGTCTGCCGGGCCCTTCACGGGCTTGCCCCCGATGATCGGGCTTACGGCCACCGCGTCTCGGCGGGCCCGCAGCCGCTCCTCGACGCCCCGGACCGCCCGAATGGTTCCGATCGAGACGACCGGGTTGCTCGGGCAGATCAGGAGGGCCCGGGCCGCGTCGATGGCCGGCAGCACACCCGGCGCGGGAGCTGCGGAGCCGGCGGTCGAGAGATCGACCTCCTCGATGTCGTCGGGAGCGCCGTCGCGCACCAGATACTCCTCGAAGTCGCTCGGCTCGGCGTCGCGGCGAAGGAGGCGGGTCGGAGCGAGGGCCTCGGTCATCGGCAGGAGCTCGACGTCCACGCCGAAGGCCGCGGCGATCTCCCGAGTCACCTCGACGAGCGAGGCGCCTTCGCGAAGGCGCGCGGTGCGATGGATGTGGGTGGCCAGGTCCTGGTCGCCGAGCTGAAACCAGGTGTCGCTGCGCAGGCGTCGAAGCGCGCCCAGGCAGTCGAAAGTATCTCCGGCCAGACCCCAGCCGGTGTCACTGCGAATGCACCCGGCAAGCGTGTAGGTGATGATGTCCAGATCGGGGCAGACGCGCAGCCCGAAGAAATCGCGGTCGTCGCCGGTATTCACGATCACACTGATGTCCTGCGGCGGAACGACCTGGACCAGTCCGCTGAGGAAGCGGGCGGCACCGACCCCACCGGCAAGTGCGACCACCGGGCGGAGGGACATCCGGGAGCTAGGGCGACGGCTCCCCGCGCAGCTCGTTGAGCTCTGACTGCAGGCGGGGGAGACGTTCGGCGATCTCGTGCAGGCGTGGGTCCGACGCGAGGTCCTGTCCGCTCGGGCGGCCCTGGCTGAGAATGTCTTTGAGCGACTCTTTGTCGCGGGCGATTCGCGCCTCCAGTTCCGCGATCTCTCCCGGCGGCGCGCTCACCTCGGGTGTCGACACGGGAGATGGCTCGGGGGAAGGCGTGGGCGTCGGGGGCACCCGCTCCAACGGGTCCGATGGTCCGCGCTCCGTGACGACCTCGGGCTTCGCTGCTGGAGGGGGGTCGGGAAGCGGCTTTGGGTCCTCCGTCGCGGGCTCGGATACCTCGGTCCGTGCCGGCACCGAAACCGGCTCCACGGCTGTTTCGTGCCGGGGAGGACGCGCCCGAACCTCCCCTCTCAGCACCGTGTAGTGAATAGTCCCGTTCTCATCGACCCAGCGATAGACCTGTGCCGTGGCGTCGGTAGGAGCCATCCATAGCGGGCTCACAAGGATCGGCAGGCAAAGCGCGAGCCAGATGTTTAGAGCTTTGAGGATTGCTTGCTCTCCTCGGCGCGCATTCCGGCCGCGCTTCTGCGGCGAGTCTACGACGGGGACGGGAGCTGTCAAGCGAGGTCTCGGCGCGTCTTTTCTGCCAGCTGCGCAGCCACTCCTTGGGATCGACGCGCGGCTGCGTGGCTACCTCTGCCAGCCGGGGGCGAGCTGTCTCTCTTGTCGTCGGGAGGGGGGCCACGCTGCTTTTGCGGCGCAGGAAGATCGCTCGCCCGAGCGGGTCTCCCGCCGCCAGCGAGAGCGGCCTTTGGAGCGGGTCGGCGCTGGCCGCGCTTTGCGGCGCGTCGCTCATCGGGTCGGCGACCGCGCTGCACGGAAGGAACACGACCGCCGCGAGCCAGCACGTCGGCAGCGCGGCCGAAAGGATCCAGCCCGTCCTGCTTGGTTTCGAATGTCGTCCGAGGCCGGCGATGAGCAGAACTCCAAGCTCGGGTTACGACTCGCGGGATCGGCCGCTCTCGAGCGGGAGTTGAGGCAAGGGGATTGGTGCTCGTGATTCTCCGTTCGCGACTTTTGGTTCTCCCGTTCACATTCAGCAGCGACGTGCGGTCATGAATCGGTTTTTCGTCGCGCCTTGTCGGCACGGCCCTTGCTGCTTGCGGTGGCCGTGTTGTCGGCGCCTGTCTCCTGGTTGGCTCTGCTGCTTCCGGTCTGGCTGGGTGCGCCACCTCCCGGTCTGCCGACCGCCATCGGGATGCGTGCGGATCAGGTCCTGCTCGGGACCGAGCGTGGGCTGTATCGCGAGGAGTCCAGTGGCTGGACGCTCGTGCTCGGCCGCGGCGGCGTACGTGATCTGGCGTACGCGCCGCGGGGAACGCTCATCGCCACGGCTGCGGGCCTCTACGAGTGGCCGCTCGATGCCAGCACACCGAGGGCGCTTCCGCTTGGGTCCGGCGCGCGTGTGCATTCTGTGGCCGTTGATCGCGAGGAAACCGTATGGGTCGCCTCGGAGGTGGGGCTCTTCGCGCGCACGGCAGGGGAGCGCGCGTTTCAGCGTCGGATCGACATCCCCACCGGAGAGGTGATGGCGGTGCGTGCGCTTGCTGGGCGGGTCTGGGTCGCGACCCGTGGCACGTTATGGGTCGGCGGGACGGAGGGCGGGTTCGAGTCCCGCTTGCGTGGTCTCAAGACGGGATGGTGGGAGCTCAACGGCGCGGTTCGCACGGACTCGCGGGTTCTGCTCTGCGTGCCGCGCGGGCTCTGGAGCGTAGGGGAAGGGGGTGCGGACAAGATCGAGCTCGGCGTCGGCAGTTTGCGCGGAATCGCGTTGGCGCACGAGACACTCTGGGTGGCGTCCGAGCGTGGGGTCTACGCTTTCTCGCTCCGTGGCTTGAGCTCGACGGGATCGAGCATCGCACTCGACAGCGAGGCACTCGCTGTGAAGCTGGCTTCTCGCGGCCTTCTCGTCGCGACCCGCCGCGGGGTTGCGGTCCTGCCGGTCGGGAACCCAGGAGGTGGGCGACTCGCGCTCAAGAGCGGGAAGGCGGCGGACCCCGACGTGCACACCGTCCAGCGCGCGGTCCTCGCCTACCTGGAGCTCTCCCCGGCGCGGATCACCCGTCTGGACGCGCGAGCCCGCACCGCGGCGCTCTATCCGCAGGTGCGGGCCACCTTCTCTCTGGACCGGGACCTGAGTCACGAGTCCGATCAGGATCAGACCTTCAGCTCGGGCAGCGTGCGGGATCTCTTCAGTCGCGACTCCGAGCACGGGAAGAGCCTCGGGCTCGATGTTCAGCTGGTCTGGGACCTGGGCAAGATCGCCGCTCCCGATGCTGCGCTTTCCGTCTCGCGCGAACGACGCCAGCTCATCGAGCTACGCGACCAGGTGCTCGAGCGGGTCAACCGCTTGTATTTCGAGCGACTGCGCGTGCTGGCGCGCCTCGCTGCGCTTCCACCGGAACGGGCCGAGGAGCGCGTGGAGTTGGAGCTTCGGATCCGGGAGCTGGCAGCGCAACTCGATGCGTGGACGGGCGGGATGTTCTCGCGGCTCGCATCCGGCCGACCCGCGTCACTCAGGAGACGCTGATGTCGCGCTACGGACGCCTCCTCTGGCTATGTCTCGCGCTCCTCGGAAGCTTGGGTGCCTCGCGGGCCGAGGCCGCCCCGGTCAGGCTCAGCGAGGTCCTCTACGATGCGCTGGGATCGGACGACGGCAACGTTTTCGTCGAGCTCTTCGGCCCGGCCGGCCTCTCGCTCGACGGCTTTGTCGTTGAGGGGGTGAACGGTGCGGGCGGTGCGATCGGCCCCGTGCTCGGCCTCTCGGGGACCATACCCGAAGGCGGGTTCTTCGTTGTTGCCGACCTCGCGGGTGAGACGACAGCCGTGCTCGAGGCGGATCTCCTGCTGAACTTCGATTTTCAGAACGGTCCCGACTCCGTAGTGCTCCGCGCACCCAGCGGGGAGGTGATCGATGCTCTGGCCTACGGGGTGTTCGGTCCCACAGATGTGCTCGCGGGGGAGGGGACACCTGCGCCAGACCCAGCTGCGGGCCGGAGCCTCGCCCGCCGCTTCGCGAATCTGGACACGGATGACAACGCGAGGGACTTCGAGATCCTCGCGAGCCCCACGCCCGGCTTCGGCCCGACTCAGGTTCCAGAGCCCACCCGCGGAGCTCTTCTGATGGCAGCGTTGGCGGCGTGGCTCTGTGCGCGTCGCACAACCAGAGCTGCCCCCCAGCTGGCCAGCCGCTGAGGCTGCCCGCGACCCGGGCGCCTCGGTGGGTTCCGGGGCGGCCTTCCTGCGCCGTCCGAGTCAACTTCCGCCGTTTCCCGCCCGATACGCGGCTACGGGGTCCCGTGCCCCCCGACGACGCTTGCGGGGGTTCCCACGGTCCCGCACAATCGCGCCGAACGAGTGGAGAGGCGATGGTCGGCGGTTTCAATACCAACATCCGGTATCGCGGTCGTACCTTTCACATCCAGACCGAGGACAGCGGCGAGGCCAATCCGCAGATCATCACGCTGCTGTATGAGGGCGGCGCGATTCTGTCCGTCAATAAACGGAGCTATGAGAATGCGCTCGCCGAGGGGGATCTCGAGTCAGCGGTACGTGCACTCATGGAGGAGCAGCACCGGGATGTCGTCCAGAACCTGAAGAGCGGGGCGCTGGATGCGACGATCGGGCTGGCTTCGGGTGCGGGGACTGGAGACAGCACCAGGCCGCAGCCTGCAGGCGCATGCGACTTCGGTGAGGGAATCATCACCGACGTCCCTCTGGGTGAGGTTATTCTGGCCCATCTCGCCGCGGACTAGACGCCGGCCGCTCGCTCGAAAGCTCCCCCCGGGGAATCAGGCCATGATCCAGATGTACCACGTGGAGATGCGGTACCCGGGGGAGACCTACGGGCTGCGCGACGTCTCTGTCTCGATCAAGCGGGGCGAGTTCGTCTTCCTCACCGGTCCCAGCGGGGCGGGTAAGACGACGCTACTGCGGCTGCTCTTCGGTGCGGAGCATCCCAGCATGGGCCAGATCGTGGTGGCCGGCCGCAACGTGTCGCGACTCTCCTCAGCGTCGATCCCCGAGCTCCGGCGTCAGATTGGCGTGATATTCCAGGACTTCAAGCTGCTTTCCGAGCGTACCGTCTTCGAGAATGTCGGCATCACACTCGAAATCGCCGGGTTGCCGCGCCGGGAGCTCCGAGCGCGGACTTGGAGCATGCTGCGCAGGCTCGGTCTGGGCCACCGTCTCGATCATCGACCCCGCACCCTTTCGGGCGGAGAGCAGCAGCGGGTCGCGATCGCGCGTGCGCTCGTCAATGATCCACCACTCCTGCTGGCTGACGAGCCGACCGGGAATCTGGATCCGGACCTCGCTCTCGACATCATGGATATCATCGCGGATGCGCACGCGCGCGGAACCACTGTCATCGTCGCCACGCACGACCCGGGCCTGCTCGAGCGCTACCCCCATCGACGCATCGTGCTGGACAACGGTCGCCTGGTGATGGATCGGCGGCCCGACGCCTTTCCCACGCCAGCCCCTCAGGTCGTCTGGCCGGTCAGCTGATGGATCGACACAGACTCCGGCGGCTGATGAGCGCACTGCGTTCCGGAATCCGCGGGATCCGCGCCACGCCGCTCATTTTTGCGCTCTCGGTCAGCAGCATGGCGGCGGGATTGCTCCTGCTGGGCACCTACCTGCTGGTCGTGCAGAACATGCGGGCTGTGATCGAGCGTTTCGGGCATGAGCTGCGAGTGGTGGCCTTTCTCAAGCCGAGCGTGCGTCCCGAGCCAGCCAGCCTGGACGCGTTGCGTGTGCGCTTCGAGGCTCTCGATGGGGTCAGCCGCGTGCGGTTCGTCAGCAAGGGCCAGGCGCTCGAGAACCTGCGCGCCGATCTCGGCCGGGAAGCCAGCATCCTTGAAGGCCTGGAGCGAAACCCGCTTCCCGCTTCGTTCGAGATCGAGCTCGCATCCGAGAGTCGATCCCCCGGAGCGGTGGGAGCACTTGCCGCGCGCATCGCCGAGAGCGAGGAGATCGACGAGGTTCGCTACGGCGAGGATTGGGTCCAGGGCTACGCGCGCATCCTGCGCGCGGTGGTGTGGCTGGGCGCGGGGCTCGGAGCCTTCCTGATGCTCCTGCTCGGCACCATCGTGGCAGGCACAGTGCGGCTCGCGCTCTACGCGCGCACCGACGAGATCCAGATTCAGCGCCTGGTCGGTGCGGGCGGGCTCTTTGTGCGCCTACCGTTCTACCTCGAGGGCGCCCTCCAGGGCGCGGTGGCTGCTGCGGTCGCGCTCGCTGTGCTCTACGGGCTGTTCCAGCTCGGCCTGCCGATCGTCGGGGATCTGCTGGCGTTCATGCTGGGCCGGTCGGCACCGGCCTTCTTCGGGGCGGGTGAGATCGCGCTGCTCTTCGTCATGGGCGTGGGGCTGGGGCTGGGAGGCGCCGTGCTGTCCCTGCTCAGGCTGGAGGAGGCCCCTTGAGTGCGTCGGCACCTCGCGCCCGAATGCTCTGGGCGCTGGTGGTCCTGCTCCTGGTCGCTCCCGCCCGCGGCGAGGATCAGGGCCAGCGGCTCGCGGAAATCCAGCGCGAGATTGAAGAGCGGGAGGCCCGCGCCCGGTCCTATGCAGAGGAGGCCCAGGGCTACTTCGAAGAGCTGGATGCGATCGATCGTGAGCTCACCGAGACCCGCCGCAGCGTGCGGCGGCTGCGGAAGCGCCAGCGAGAGGCCGAAAAGGAGCTGGAGACGGCACGGGCCGGTCTCGCCGAGGCCACGCGGGCCCTGGAGAGAACAAGGAAAGACCTGGAAACTCGATTGGTTGCGTTGTACAAGTTCGGAACGACTGGAGGTATTCCCGCTCTTTACTCTGCGCGCGACTTCCAATCCTTCGCCCGCCGGCGCCAAGGCCTGGCGCGGGTCCTGGAGCAAGATACGAGCCTTTTTGATCGCCATCGCGTCGCCTCGACGGCCTGGGCACGCAGCCGTGACCGGAGCCAGAGGCTTGTCGCCGAAATCCGGGGGGCTCGTAGGGAGATCGAGCTGCGCAACGAGCGCGTGCGTCGGGACCTCGTCGAGCGTCGCAATCTGGTGGCGCTTCTGCGCTCCCGCTCCGAACAGGAGCAGCGTGCAGCCGGTGGGCTGCGGCAGGCCGCCAGACGTCTCGAGGAAGCCATCGCCCGCATGCCCTCCGGCTTCAAGCCGCCCTCTGGGGCCGGGCTCCAGCCGGGTCGGGTGCCCTGGCCCGCGGAGGGTCGGGTTCGACGGAGCTTCGGCCGTCAGGTGGACCCCGAGTTCGGCACCAAGACGCGTCGCACGGGGATCGAGATTGCCGCTGCAATGGGAGCGGCGGTGCGCGCGGTCGGGGCGGGACGGGTGCTTTTCGCGGGCTGGTTTCGCGGCTATGGCCAGCTCGTCATCCTGGACCACGGCCAGGGCAGCGTGACGGTCTC